>JABJCF010000409.1 GCA_018665625.1 Nitrospina sp.
CTCGACAGTTAATCAATATTCGCCTTCAGGAAATGAAAAGCACTCTCCCCGCGGGACTGGAACCCAAAATGGGCCCCGTAGCTACCGGTCTGGGAGAAATTTTCATGTGGACGGTGGATCAGGACAAAACCTTTAAAACTTCAAAATCGTTTTCTCCTGCTGAATTGAGAACCGTACAGGACTGGATCATTCGTCCACAATTAAGAAATGTCCCAGGAGTAGCAGAAGTAAATAGTCTGGGAGGTTACACGAAACAATATCAAGTAGCTCCTATCCCTGAAAGATTAATGGCTTATGGAATAACTTTTGAAGGCATCATGGAAGCCTTGATGAAAAATAATTCCAACATGGGAGCCGGCTATATTGAGCGCAACGGCGAGCAATATCTGATCAGAACTCCAGGCCAGGTAACTGGACTGGGTGATATTGAAAATATTGTTATCGGTTCTCATCTTGGAGTTCCCATTTACATCAAGGATGTAGCTGAAGTCAGCCTGGGAAAAGAATTGCGTACAGGAGCAGCCACCCAAGATGGCACAGAGGTAGTCTTGGGAACGGTTTTCATGCTTAAAGGAGAAAACAGCCGTACTGTTTCTTTAAGAGTTTCTGAAAAGTTAAAGGAGATCAACCGCACCCTACCCGAGGGGATGATAGCAAAAACCGTTTATGATCGTACCGATCTGGTTAACGCTACCTTAGACACTGTAAGAAAAAATCTACTCGAAGGAGCGCTGTTGGTCATCGTGGTCCTTTTTCTTCTTCTTGGAAATATTCGTGCCGCTATCATCACTGCCTTTGTCATTCCTCTTTCAATGCTGTTTGCCGTCACCGGCATGGTTGGCAATCGCGTTAGTGGCAACCTTCTCAGCCTTGGAGCCATCGATTTCGGGATCATCGTAGATGGTGCCGTCATTATCGTTGAAAACTGCATGCGAAGGCTGGCGGAGGAGCAAAAAGCTTCAGGTGAGGTTCTTTCCCGTTCGAAACGTTTCGAGATTGTTCAAAATGCAACGAAAGAGGTCTCTCGGCCAAGCATCTTCGGAGTTCTCATTATTATGATCGTCTACCTTCCAATCCTAACGCTAACGGGTATTGAAGGAAAAATGTTTCAACCCATGGCATTCACCATATTGGCGGCATTAACAGGGGCGATGATTTTATCCATAACATTCATTCCAGCTATGGTCGCCCAATTCGCATCTGGAAAAATCTCAGAGGAAGAAAATTTCATTCTAAAAGGGACCAAAAAAATATATGAACCTTTATTGAATATCTCACTTAAAAATAGACCGGCGGTTTTATTATTTGCAACAATCCTGGTTATTCTAAGCCTTTTATTAGTAAATCGAATTGGAAGTGAATTTATCCCTACATTGGATGAAGGAGATATCGCTCTTCATGCCCTGCGTGTCCCAGGAACAAGTCTCACCCAAGCCGTATCCATGCAAGACACGCTTGAGAAAAAAATTAAAGAGATTCCTGAAGTTAAATATGTTTTTTCAAAAATTGGCACAGCGGACATCGCCACTGACCCCATGCCACCCAGCGTCGCCGATGTATTTGTAATGATGAAACCGCGCTCCGAATGGCCCAATCCTAATCGATCAAAATCGGCTCTCATTAAAGAGTTAGAACAAAAACTAGGTCAGGTTCCTGGCAATAAATACGAAATAATCCAACCCATTGAGATGCGATTCAATGAGTTGATCGCTGGGGTTCGCAGTGACATGGCCGTAAAAATATTTGGAAATGATTTAGAAACTCTAGTTGCAGAAGGCAAAGAAGTGGAAAAAGTTCTTTCAAAAATCCCAGGCGCTTCTGATGTAGCCGTTGAACAGATATCTGGCCTCCCCGTTTTAAATCTCGAATTAGACAGAAGTCTAATGGGTCGACTGGGAATCAATGTTGCCGATGTCCAGAATGTAATTGCAATTGCTATCGGTGGAAAAACTGCCGGCAAGGTTTTTGAACAAGACCGGAACTTTGAAATACTGGTGAGACTATCTGATGATATAAGAAATGATATTGAACGCCTGAAAAGAATCCCTATCGCTCTTCCTACGAGCTCTTTGAAAATAGAAGCAACTCTTTCGACAACAAACCTTAAAAAACATGAAAACCACAGGGATTATCTTCCGCTTTCTGCATTGGTGAAGTTTTCAATTATAAAAGGCCCGAACCAAATTAGCAGAGAAAACGGAAAACGCCGAATTGTTGTCACAGCCAATATCAGAAATCGTGATCTGGGTTCTTTTATGAAGGAAGCTCAAAAAACCATAAAAGAAAAGGTTTCTTTGGAGCCGGGTTATTGGATTGAATGGGGAGGTCAATTTGAACATTTGATATCAGCAGCGCAGCGGTTACAAATTGTAGTGCCTCTCGCACTTTTACTAATATTTCTTCTTCTATTCGCCGCATTGGAAAGCGTTAAAAACTCGCTTCTGGTTTTTTCTGGAATTCCATTGGCTTTAACGGGAGGATTATTTTCTTTGTGGGCGCGGGGTATTCCCTTGTCGATTTCTGCAGCGATCGGCTTTATCGCTCTTTCAGGAATTGCCGTATTGAACGGGTTGGTTATGATTTCCTTTATTGGGGAACTACGAGAAAAAGGAATGAGTTTAGAAAACGCAATTCGTTTGGGGTCGCTCACTCGCTTGCGGCCTGTTCTAATGACAGCCTTGGTTGCCTCACTGGGTTTCATTCCAATGGCTTTAGCAACTGGTACCGGAGCCGAAGTCCAGCGGCCTTTAGCAACGGTTGTGATAGGAGGAATTTTTTCATCAACGATTCTTACATTACTTGTACTGCCTGCTCTTTATAGAACGTTTCATCATGATGAGCCTCAGCACAACACAAATGCTGATCGAATTTAATTCGTTGATTGGAGTTTAGGATTAAACGCTTCGCGCAATCCTTCACCGCATAAATTGAATGCCAGCACAACCAGAAGAATTGTAAAGCCTGGAATGAATGTAAGCCAGGGCGCGTCAAACAAAAAGTTTTTCCCATCTGAAAGAATATTCCCCCAGGTCGCATCGGGAGGTTGAACACCAAATCCTAGAAAGCTTAGAGCCGATTCAGTAAGAATAGCCGAGGCCACACCCAAAGTTGCCGATACCAATACGGGAGCGATGGCGTTGGGAACCATGTGAATAAAAATAATACGCCATTCGGGAATGGCCTGACTGCGTGCTGCAGAAACAAAATCCTGATCGCGAAGAGATAAAAACTCAGCACGCACAAAACGAGCGGTGCCCATCCAACTGGTCAAACCAATTACGATCATGATGTTGTAAATGCTGGGTGGCAACAATGCTACGACGGTTAGGATTAAAAAGAATGTAGGGAAACAAAGCATGATGTCGACAAACCGCATGATGATTGTATCAACCGTGATGAACCCCAGCTTTACTCGACCATAATAACCGGCAATACCCCCAAAGAATATTCCTACCGTTAACATAATTCCGACCGCAACAAAACCGACACTCAACGATACCGAAGTTCCTTCCAGCATACGCGCGAAAACATCTCGGCCCAACTCATCGGTACCAAAAAGGTAAACACCAAATGTGGGAGCGTCTTCCCTGGGAGTTATGATGCTTGTGAACGAAGTTAACGGGGGTAAAAATTTTTCTGATAATCGAACTATTTTAGGATCGAAAACTACAATGTACCGGGTAAAAACTTTCCCCAAAAAAGCCAATGCCAATAAAAACATGAGAAACCAAAAACTACCGTAGGCCATTCGGTTTCGCTTGAGAATATCCCAGCGTTCCTGAAAAAGCCCTTTCGAGGGAGGTAGATAATCTGTTTCCAATGTTGCTATTGATTCATTCATTCCATTGATCTCTAAAATTTAATCCGTGGGTCCACCACAGCATAAAGAATGTCGGACACCAGAGTACCCACCAAAACCAAAACAGCTGTCATAAAGTTCAGTGTCAAAATTATCGGGAAATCCCTGGCCAATATAGCCTCATAACCCAGTCTTCCCATTCCCGGCCAGGAAAAAATCTGCTCAAATATGACAGAACCCCCAATGAGACCTGGAATGGTTAAACCAAACATCGTAATAAATGGCAATAAGGCATTTCGTAATCCATGGCGGTAAATCACCTGGTCTTCAGGTAGCCCTTTTGCGCGAGCGGTGCGCATATAATCTTGATGAATGACCTCCAACATTTGCGAACGAACATACCGCGATAAAACAGCGGTTCCCGCTATCGCAGACATCAGCGCGGGAACAGTCAAATGCCATATTCGATCCATCGACTGGAATAAAAACGACGCACCCTCCAACCCAAATGTTCTCATCCCCAACACTGGCACGTTAAAAGTGTTCACCATAAAAATAATGACCAGATAAGAAAGGAAAAATCCCGGAATAGAAATCAGAGCAAAGGAAATGAAAGTGCTGGTTCTGTCAAAACTAGAATCCCGATGAACTGCGGCATGAATGCCCACTGGAAACGCCAGACACCAGGTAATTAAGGTTGCGATGATAAATAGGGGAAGCGAGTTGAGAAACTTTTCCCAAATTTTCCCCATGACCGGCTGATTATCTTTGAACGATTTCAACTCACCCGTAAAAAGATCTTTCACCCAATAGACGTACTGAATATGCAAAGGTTCATCCAGATGAAAAGCCGCCCGAATTCGCTGAATATCTTCCGGTTTCATGCGAGGATTGGAAGGGTCGACCAATGCGGGCTCACCAGGCGCCAGATGGACGATCGCATGCGAAATTATAGAAATGAAAACCAGCAGGATGATTCGCTGCCATATATTTCGTAAAATAAAATTGACCACTATTGCCTCGACCATCCGTAAAAAGTTATACTTCCAAGCATGGACATTCTACAACTCAGCCACTACCTCGACAACCTTCTGGAAATAAATTCCATTCGCGATTCGCCACAGGCTCTAAATGGTCTGCAAATTCAAAACCGTGGTGAAATAAAAAAAATAGGGCTGGCCGTCGATTTTTGTCAGGCCACCATTGATCTTGCCATAGAAAAGCAATGCCAAATGATGTTTGTTCATCATGGCGCGTTTTGGTCCGGCCTGCAACCGATTCGTGATCAACATTTTGAAAAACTGTCCGCTATGATGCAAGCCAATCTAGGGCTATACTCGGCACATATCCCTCTCGATTTGCAGCCCGTCTACGGAAATAACCGTGCACTGGCCGATTTGATCGGCCTCGAAAACCTCGAACCTTTCGGGGAATACGATGGCGTAAAAATCGGATTCAAAGGTTCCATCAACGCAACATCGGCAGAAAACCTGGGAAATATTCTTGAAGAAAAACTGGGTTCACCCGTAAAAGTAATCGGACAAGGTGAAGTGAAAACAGTCGGGTTGGTGACGGGAGGTGCGGCAGATATAGTCAAACAGGCAAGCAAAGAGGGACTCGACTGTTACATCACAGGCGAGGGAGCCAATCATCATTACCACGAAGCCATCGAAGGAAATTGCATACTAATTTTTGCCGGACACTATGCCACCGAGACAGGCGGGGTAAAATCAGTTGGCAAACACCTTAAAGAAAAATTCGATTTGGACAGCGAGTTTTTGCATTACCCCACCGGCCTTTAACTCGCTCCCGTGAGAGGGAATGATAGCGAAACCTGAGGCAAAAGGCGCAACAATACCTTCTGACCTAATGAGTATCGACGCGTTGCCCGGGCTCACATCATCTTTAAAATAGCATCCAACCCACTTCTAAGATCGGGATACTTGAGCTTTACTCCCAACTCCTCTTTAATTTTCTTGTTACCCACCCGTTTACAGGTCGTATAAAACCCACGAGCCAACTCTGATAATTCTGCAGATTCAAAAGGGATTAGGGGAGGTGGGTCCACGTGCAAAAGCTGGCAGGCATATTCAACTGCTTCGGAGGGAGGCGAGGGATGATCATCGCTTACATTATAAATTTCTCCGGGATTGGGGTTTTTAATAGATGCTTCTAAAGTTTGCGCTAAATCCTCTACATGAACACGAGAAAAAACCAAACCCGGTTTATCAATACGACGAGCCTTGCCTTTTCTAACAGAAAGTAAAAGGTTTCTGCCAGGACCATAAATAGCCACACTACGAAACACCATAACCGGGCGATCCTTTTTAACCATATTTAACCATCCATTTTCCGATTCAACACGCCGCATATTAAGCTCTGTTAACGGCTTGAGCGGTGAAGATTCGTCAACCCATTCTCCCTGAGTGTCTCCATAAACACCCGTCGAGGAAATATATCCGATCCACTGCAGGTTTTCACTACCTTCAATTTGCGAACCAAAGTTTTGCAATACGACATCACCTGAAGATTGAGGAGGGATAGACACCAATAAATGGGTGGCCTTGGAAAGAAATTCTCGAATTTCTTCGGTAGCCTTACTTCCATCGAACGGAACCGTTAATAGTTTTTTCGAGGATATTTTTTTATCCTTTTCACGACAGGTTCCCGAAACACTCCAACTTTGAGCGGGCAATTTTTGCGCCAAGGCCTGGGCAGTAAACCCCAGACCAAAACAAAACAACCGGTTTTTTTTCGGATTTTCTGACATGTACTATCCCAAAATTATAAAGGAAAAACTATTTGAAGAGAAAAGATCAGGATTCTTGCTTAACTGGAAGGGTTATCTGGAAAATTGAACCATCATTTTCCGAACTGATAGCTTTTATTTTGCCATGGTGGCGATCAACAATTTTTTTACAAATCGCAAGACCAATCCCACTGCCTTCATATTGGTTTCGCCCATGCAATCGAAAAAACGGCTGAAAAATACTACTACTGTGTTTAGAATCGAAACCAATGCCATTGTCCTTAACAAGAATATCCCACTTATCCTTTTTAATCGGCTTGGCAATTAATTCAATCTTGGGAGACTCTTCCTTCTTTGTAAATTTAATAGCGTTGCTGATCAAGTTCTGGAACAACTGCCGCATTTGCGCAGGGTCGGCCTCCACCGTAGGCAATGATTCTGTTTGCACCATTCCATTGGATTTTCCAAGAGAAACTTCAAGATCTTCCAAGACCTCTTTCACAACTTTATTTAGATCGATAGAACGAAAAGGTTCCCCTTTTGCAGAAACAAGGGAATACTGCAAAAGTTCCTGAATCATGTTTTGCATCCTTGTTGCGGACTCTTGCATTTTTGAAGCATAAATGCTTACATCTGGATCTAAGTTTTCAGCCTTACTTTTTAGCCGCTCACCGAACCCAATAATTTTTCGCAGAGGTTCATTCAAATCATGCGAAGCAACAAAAGCAAAACTGCTAAGCTCTTCATTGCTTCTTTCCAACTCAGCAAGATACTTTTTTAGCCTATCCTCAACATTTTTTCTATTAACCACTTTTTGAATCGTAGATGGGAGCAGACTAAGATAATTTTGATTATGATCTTTAATCAAAAAATCATAGGCCCCTTCCTTCATGGCTTCAACTATTATGAGTTCGGTGCTGGTTTCCGAGATAAATATGACAGGAGTATCATTAATTTTGGATAATAGTTCAAGCCCCGTACCATCACCCAAACTTTGATCTAGTAATACGATATCGTATGAATTCTTATTTAAAAACTCCAACGCTTGTTGGAATGAGCCCGCAATATATAAATCATGATCCCATTCCTGACTTTTGAAAAACCTTTTTACTGCGATCTGATCAGTTGGGTTGTTTTCAACAAGGAGAAATTTTAAAGGCTTCACAAACCTTTCCTTAACTAGTTTAAAGTTGGCAGGAAATTTAAAGTCCAATATTGGTCAAGAATTTTAATTATTTCTGAATACTCTTCAGGATCCAGAGGTTTTTCGATATATCCGGCAACACAATTCTTGTAACTATCATTCATATCCACTTTAGAAGTGGAACTAGTTAAAACAATAACGGGAATGCAACGAAACCGGTTATCGGCTTTTATCACCTCAAGAAATTCAAAGCCATTCATAATAGGCATATTCAAATCCAAAAGAATTAGGTTCGGAATGCGAACACCCGGAACAACACTTTCAGCAGTCTCACCTCTAAGGTAGGCAAGTGCCTCTTCGCCATTAGCAGCAGTAACAATAGGTTTGCTGACTCCATTTTTTTCAAACGCCCGCTTTATACACATGACATCGGTTTCATTATCTTCGACAATCATTAACGGGCTTCCGTTACGCATCATCTGCCCCTCCTGTTTGAATTATTTTTGGAACTGTGAATTTAAAGCAGGTGAATTCATTGACTTCCGATTCTACCCACACCCTACCTCCGCTTTGCTCAACGATCTTTTTAACCAGAGTCAACCCAATGCCCGTAGACTCTGGGGCATTATTTCTATCCAAACTTTGGAACATCTCAAATATCCGGCTAAAGTGCTTACTTTCAATACCTTTACCATTATCCCAGACCTGAAAACACCAAGACCCATTCTGATCCACGCAGGATACCACAATTTCTCCTTCCGTTTTTCCCAAATGTCGGATTGCATTTCCAATTAAGTTTTGAAAAATTTGCTCTAGCTTAAGATTATGGTAAGCCAATTCTGGCATTGGTTTTATAATTTTTATTTCTATCCCTGGGGGCTTTGTTAAATATTTTATTACTGTTTCTACAACTTTGCCCGAATCTAAAACTATCCGCCTTGAATCCGTTTCTCCCAATTCGGCAAACTCTAAAATTCCATTTATTAAATTATGCATCCTTTGGGTATTTTGGGTTAACAAACTAATTAGTTTCACCCCTTCTTCACCCAGTTTCCCACCAAAATCTTCTTCCAACCATTTTGCGTTGTAGGAAATTCCCCGCAAAGGCTCCTTTAAGTCGTGGGACACAATATGAGCGAAACCTTTCAATTCGGCATTCATTCTCTGAAGGTCGATGAACAATAAATCTTTTTCTTCGGTGAGGCGTTTTTGCTGGCTGATGTCTTTGAAAGTTATAACAGCACCCATCACTTCTCCCCCTTCAATAACCGGAGAACTCAAGTATTCAACTGGAAAAGAAGAACCGTC
>JABJCF010000410.1 GCA_018665625.1 Nitrospina sp.
GGCGCCCATGGCTCAGCTGGATAGAGCGACGGTTTGCGGAACCGTAGGTCGCAGGTTCGAGTCCTGCTGGGCGCACTCTTTTTTCCCTTCCTTTTTCCTTGTTAACGTTTGGCGCGTTCTATTCTTTCTCTAAGATCCAAAGGTACCTCAAAAATAAACGTTCTTCCATCTTTATGGGTATCTAAAAGACCCCATTTTTTTGCCATATCCATAAGGTCTTTTCTTGCCGTTTCATAAGCAATTCCATGGGTATTTTGATGACCATAAGCCGTATACACATATTTTGGGCTTTTGAGTGCATGCCTGAGAAGTGCTATTTGGCGATAGTTAAGAAGTCTTGTTAAATGTTTTTCCCCCTCCAGTTGCTTTTCGGCTTCTTCAATTTCTTCCGATTCCTTTTTTAAATATTCAAATAAGATATCCATACATTTTTTAATCACGGAAATTTGATGGTCAATAAAATAAGTTAAATCATTTTCGTCATTTTCAGAAAACAAGAAAGCCCGCTTATATTTTCCTGGTTCGTCTTTCAGCACTTTGGATATAGAAGAGAATTGAATTAAATCGTAACCTTGACGTGCCGCGAACCAATAAAAAAGAGCTCTTGCTGTACGACCGTTTCCGTCAACAAAGGGGTGGTCGTAAGCCAAGGCGAAATGCAATATTATGGCTTTGACAAGGGGATTGATGAATACTTGAGGGTCTTCTTCATTTGCGAACCGGCAGAGCTTTTCAATTCTTTCCGGTAACTCATCTGACTTGGGGGGAGTATGTAACAACGCTCCATCCAGCGGGTCTACTACAATAATTTCATCTTCCTCTGTTCTAAATTTTCCAGCGGACTCTTCTTTTTTAAGAGTATTCTGGGTAAGTATTTTGTGAAGCTCAATAATAATTGATGGAGTTAATGGCTCCTCTTTTATGTCCGTGATAAACTGCATGGCAAGAAAATTGTTTTTAATCATCTGCTCGCTTGTATTTTTGGGTTTGCTTCCTTGCCGGATCATTTCTTTAGCTACATTTCTTGTTGTTGCCGCCCCTTCCAATTGACTTGAATTAATCGCTTCATTGATTAGAGATCTAATTAGATATGTTTTTCTTAAATCCGGGTTAATTATTTCTTTGTTTGAAGTTAAATTACCTGCTGCATTTTTTGCTAACTCGTGAAGATCTTTTTGTATGCAATCCGGAGTTGCATATACAAATGGATTTTGGTTTACATCCAGCAAATCAATTTTTCTATGTAATTTCCCTCTTGCAAATTTTATTGCAGCCCACCACTCTTTGACGGTCCAACCCTCCGGGGGATTGAGATGCCTGAGTTTGTCCCAATGAAGATAACGACCCTTCGCATCTGTTGGCTGGATCCAGTTTAAAAACTTTGAAATCTTTTCACTGTCGTTGTCTTTCAAGACCTTATTGAAGGTTTTTGTTGTATCGGGTGGTGTTTCTGGTATTTTCACTTTTCTTGCCTTTTTCCGGGCTTATACTAGTTTTATGAAAACTAGTATAAGACTAGTATTAAAGTAAGCCCACTTCATATGGTGCAGTCTATGTTTTCTAATCCAATATTTTGCGTATTTTTATAAAAATCCTCTTATACTAGTTTTCATAAAACTAGTATAAGACTAGTATAACCCGAGGTCAAGGCTAAATACTAGTTTTTAAAAAACTAGTATAAGGCTAGTATTCCTATAGAGGGAATTGCATCGAGCTTTTAAAATTCCGAGAATAGGACTCTTTTTTGAATAATTGGAGCGATACTGTTATCTTTTTATAAAAGAGATAATTTTGGGGGAAAAGACTATGGATGTAATTAAAGATTTCATGTCCACACCCGTATTAAGCGTGAATGTCCAAACCACCGTGGAAGAAACCGCGAAAGTAATGGAAGAAAAAGGTATTAGTTGTCTGTTGGTCAAGGAGAATGAAGGACCTGTTGGACTCATCACCACATCCGATTTGGTGAAAAGGGTAATTGCCAGGGGATTGGATCCGAAAACCACAGAAGTCCACTCCATTATGTCCAAACCTCTGATCACTCTGAACCATTATTTAACCCGAAGCGATGCTAATGAATTAATGCAAAGAAACAAAATTAAACATCTCGCTGTGACCGAGCAGAATAGTGTTATAGGGATTTTGACCCCCAAAGATATGATTTCGTAACCCGATTAATAAAGATTGAATATTTTGCCGGATATATTAAAATAGCCGCTTCGCTTCAATTGGGTCGAGAAAAACGTCTTGAGTCCGAGAAAAATGACGTGGTCTCGACCTTTTTTAATTAAAATATTAGAGTGCTTGAGGGAGAGGTGGCCGA
>JABJCF010000044.1 GCA_018665625.1 Nitrospina sp.
AACTGCCTCGATCACCCTTTTCTCCTTAACTTTTCTCGAATGGGAATCTCGCTTTCATAAACCTTTTTAATACCATTTCCTGAAGCCCCTTCCCATTGGGCAATATATTCTACGAGCTTCTTTATTCCGTGAGGCTCAACCGATGCAGCTTGATCACTACCCCACAAGGAGCGATCAAGAGTGATATGTTTTTCTATCATCGAAGCTCCCATCACAGCCGAAGCAAATGTTGTTGAAAGACCAGGCTCATGCCCTGAATACCCAATGGGCACATCGAACTTTTTCTTTAAAGTATCGATCATTCTTAAATTCAATTCTTCAATCTGAGCTGGATAGGTGCTTGTGCTGTGCAATACAATTAAATCTTCTTCCCCTAATACTTCTACAGCATGCTCAATTTCTTCCATCGTGCTCATGCCAGTAGATAGAACAATGGGGCGTCCATATTTTCGATGATGGCGCAAAAGATCGTCATCCGTAAGAGAAGCTGAAGCGATTTTGTAACATGGTGGATTAAACTGCTCAATAAAATCTACTGACGCTTCATCCCAGCAAGATACAAACCAATCAACGTTCAAGCTTTTACAGTATTGATCAATCTCTTGGTACTCCTCCAGACCAAACTCTAAACCATTTTTAAGGTCACCGTTGGTAGTACCAAAAGGATTTTCTCGCGGCCGTGAGAGTTCTTCCAGGGTATAAACCACATCTACCGTACGTTTCTGGAACTTTACCGCATTGCAACCCGCCTCTGCAGAAACTTTTATTATTTCTTTAGCTGTTTCCAACGAACCATTATGATTGATCCCAATTTCAGCGACTACATAACAAGGTTGATCGTTTCCAACCAATGTATTTCCTATTTTTACCGTGTTTCCTGCCATACTCACACAACCTCTGTTAAATTTAAAAGTTCAATGACTTCAACAAACGCTTTTAACAAAAACTCAAGGGAATTGCACCCTTAATTTTTGAATATACAAGGTAGAATAACATTTTGGAGGCATAACTCCAAACCTTTCACCCTTTCCCAAACACGCTTGATTCAAAGTGAGTTGAAACAGGCCTAAACTGATGAGCCGGACCCCATTCGTCAATTGATCTAATTTAAATATCAAGGATTTTAAAATGTAGGGTAGGAGTTTTTTAAAATTAAGCCATCAGAAGAAGAAAAATTTCGAATTTTTAACCTTGAGGGTCAAAATTATCCTTCAGATATTGAAAAATCGGATTATTGGAATTTTGCAAATGAAATTCAACTTTTTTAAAATCTTCTTCTACGTCAATCTCCCCCGTATCGGGTGCCTCGAAACCAAACATCCGAGGACCATAGCAAGAATTAAAATTAGAAATTGTACTAGATTTGACAATGTCTACGTAGCCATTTCCAAAATATGCGGGAGCAAATTCTTGCCTTGGCAAAGTAAAATATTCTGGCCTGGGGTCTAAGGGACAAAGCCCGTGGAGATAACCATCCAGCATTCCAAACATTTTCCCAGGATTTTCATGAAATTCATGAATAGAAACCAAACTAGTAGCCTCTGGATGATTGATGATCGCGTCGATTGCTATTTGTAATACGCCCTGTTCGCGTAAGGGTGTTGTTGGTCTTAGCTGTACCCAGTATTCAGGAACATAGCCTTCGTTTTCGCGGAACCAATCCATTGCATGCTGAAAAAACTCAATATCTTTTGAAGTGTCTGAGGCATATTCTTTCGGTCGTAAAAAAGGAACATCGGCACCAAATGTTTTAGCGATATCCGCAATTTCTTGGCTATCGGTTGAAATTATGCAACGATCTATATTTTCAACTAACTGGCCTGCAATTATTGAATATGCAATCATCGGATAACCACCAACCGTTCTTATGTTTTTTTTCGGGACACCTTTTGATCCACCTCTTGCAGGTATAATTCCGACAATATTTGGCTTTCCCATAAAATATACTTTCTAAAAGGGTGACTTGGGCCTATTAATTAGACACTGCATTGCGTTCACGAAGTCCCTTGAATACGGGTTCACCCATAACTCCTTCAATAAAATCATCTACAGGAACATCACCATTCATGGCACGATTTATAACTTTACATGTTTCATCGAAAGCTTGAATAAGAATATCAAGATCTTCCTGTGAGTGTGAATAGGAAAGCATGAGCACACCAGAAAAGCATAAAATGCCATTCCTGAACATTTCCTGTTGGTATAAGGTTGCAAGTTTTGGGTCTTGGACGCCATCTTCACCATGTGTATTCACCATTAATCTCACTGGGTAACCCGCCAAAGACACATTTTTCAGGACTTTGTGTTTTTCTATAATCGAACTAAATTGTTTTTCAATATATTCACCCTTTTCCCATAATTTTTCAATAACATTATGTTCCTTATAAAAGTCTATGTTTGCTGATGCCGCTGCTAATGTTAGAGCTTCTGGAGCATAGGTTGAGGATAGAAAAACCTTGTCAAATTCTTTCATATACTTTGTTTTTCCTGCAAGAACACCTAACGGCATTCCATTGGTGATTCCCTTGCCAAATGTTGCGAGATCAGGAATAACGTTTAAGTATTCTTGAATTCCTCCCATAGCAAACCTGAATCCAGAGATCATTTCATCAAATATTAGTAGAGTTCCATTCTCGTGAGCTAATTTTTTAACTTCATTTAAAAAATCATCTTTTGGTTTTTCGGCAATAACGGGTTCCATGATAACTGCGGCCACATTTCCCTTATAAGTTCTAAACATTTCCTTCAGACCATCAAGATCGTTGTATTCAAAAAGTTTTGTTAAATCCTTGACAGCTTGAGGTATCCCGGCATTTCTATCTGTAGTAGAAATATACCAATCAGCAAAGCCATGATAGCCCCAACAAAATATCATGTCCTTCTGCGTAACATGTCTTGCCAGCTTAATGGATGCCGCGCAAACATCACTGCCATTTTTGGAAAACTTAACCATTTCTGCGCAGGGTATGCAGTCTACTAATTTTTCAGCTACTTCTACCTCAAGCGGGTTCAGCATGCTGAACAAAATCCCATTCTCCATTTGTTTTTTTATGGCATCATTTATGGCAGGGTGATTGTGTCCAATTGTAACGGGTCCGCACCCCATCACCATATCAATATATTCGTTATCATCCACATCCCAAACATGAGAGCCATATTGTCGAACGAGAAATTTTGGTGCAACTCCATCTGGAAATACGCCGGGTGCTCGACTGAACGTATTAGTGCCGGATGCTATTACCTTTTTGGCGCGCTCATATAGCTCATTACTTTTTTTTATGCCATTTTTTAATCCCATCTTGTTTGTCATCGTAATCTCTCCAAAATTAAAGCGGCACTTCAGTATCGTCCAATATCTTTAAAAAAGGGCCTATCCAGTTCAATTGTTTCTTGAAAACCTCGACTCCTTCATCATCCCTATATGCCTGCATAATAAAAGGTCCTTCATATTTGGATTCTTTCAATTTTTTGAAAAAACTTTCAAAATCGGCACTTCCACTGCCTAGTAACACAGGCCCACCGCCAAGGACGCGATCTTTAATATGAATGTCAGATATGCGATTTTCATAAGCATTGAGCTCTTCAATCGGGTTATAACCCAAAGCCGCACTATTTCCTATATCGTAATTTACTGTTATGCGATTTGAATCAAGTTTGTTTAACAGATCCAGAAAAGGTTGAGGAGCCAAGTCCGTCTCTAGTGACAAATTGATACCTTGGTGTTCCGCATCAGGCAAAACATCACGAATTTGATTAGCAAATCGATTAACTGCTTCTTCATTATCAAGTGATGACTGATCTACGCATGGGATCACAATATTGGTTACTCCCAGCTCTGATGTTTTTTTTAAGAGATTAATCAGAATTTCTTTACTTTTAGTTGCCACAGCTTCCTTAATAGAGTGCAATGGTGCCACCATAAAATAGTCGGCACAGATAGTATCGACTGAAACATGCGAGCTCTCACAAACCTTTAATATCTC
>JABJCF010000411.1 GCA_018665625.1 Nitrospina sp.
AAAAAAACGTTGTCAGATGGAAAAGTTTCGGTTACCATTTATAAATACCGCTAAAAATGACTATTGGCTTTAAAATCAAAACCTTTGGAAATTCGCAGGTTATGGAATAATTACGAAATATCTATAATATTTGTTGTAATTTAAACATAATTATATGATAATATTTCCATACCAAGTTTTAATAACAGTAATGAAATCTGAGATTTAATTCCTTTTACGGCGGTTTTTCTGTTTTAGGGAGTTTAATACATTTTAATTTTAGGTTTAATCGAGGACAAAACTTTAGGCGAGGTTACTATATGAATACAGTAAATTGGAAAATGGCAGTAGCAGCAGTTTTTATTATGTTTTTATCCACGGCATGTTCGAAAAAGCTCATGCCCCCGGAAATTGAAACATCAAGTGGAGGAGTAGAAAGCTCAGACTTCACTGCGTCCAACAACACCCAGGCAGGGGAAGAAACCTTTGGGGGTTCCGGTGGTCCTGGAGATTCCGGCTTTTTTAGCGAAGAGCCTATTCTCGAAGGTACCGGTGACGGTGGTGGATCTGGAGTCGGTAGCGGGTCTGGATCTGGGGCTGATTCTGGCATGATGGCTGGTAGTACTTTTGATTCTGGATCAGGCCCAGGTGGAATCGGTGGAAATTCCGGCGACGGTTTTGGTTCAGGTAGCCAGGCGAATATTGGTAATGGATCATCAGGTGCCTTCGATGCCAATCCTTTTGAAGGTGGAAATGCTGGAAGTGGTGGAAATGGCGGAACTCAGGAAGCTCGGTTGAATACTTTTCACGCAACCACAGATCTGAAGGATATCCATTTCAACTTCGATCAATACGATCTCGACAGCAATTCCAAGCAAGTGCTTCAGCAAAATGCTTCATTTCTCAAGAAAAACCCCGGAATGAAGGTTGAAATCCAGGGACATTGTGATGAAAGAGGAACGAACAACTATAATATTGCTCTCGGCGAGCGTCGCGCCCACTCCACGAAGAAATTTCTGGTTTCACAGGGTATTGATTCAAGCCGTGTAAACATCATCAGTTATGGTGAAGAAAAACCTTTCTGTTTTGACAGCAACGAAAACTGCTGGCTCCAAAACAGAAGAGCGCATTTTATGGCCACAAAATAAAACTGCGTTAAACGGTTTGCAATAGAATCGTATATAATAAGGCCGTATTGGGTTAATTCCCGATACGGCCTTATTTTTTTAACCCCTTCTAGAAAATCGCATCCGATGCTATCGGAAAAGAACATAACCTATGAAATCCCTTAAATCGCCAGCCAGCTTAATTTTGATTCTATTGATAGTGCTTAGTCCTCTAAACGCTTCGGCGGATGTGTTTGGTACTGACGATGAAACCTGGGAAAGAGTTTTTCTAAGTCTAAAAAAAATAAATGTGCGCTTAGCTAATCTCGAAACTCAAGAAATGGCAAGCTTAAAGCACCAGCTTGGAGATTTATTGCGTCAAATTGAAGAGGTCAAACAAACCCTTCCGCAATTACAGGGATCCGTTGAATTGAACAAATCAGAAACATTATCGAATATCAGTAGGGTCAGCTCTAAACTGAGTGACCTCGAAGCTGAAGTAAAAAATCAGGTGCTGGCCAAAATTAATCAACAAAACAAAATCCTCGACAGTTTTAAGGAAGATCAGAAAAGTTTAAAAGAGGGGCTGGCTCAAGATATCGAGCAGTTTGAAAAGGTAAACAAAGAAAACTTTCAAAGCTTTGCTTCTGTAAATAAAAGCGCACTGGAAACAGTTGTGCAAAAATTGGCTGCCTTGGACGAAACAACAAAAAAGAACTTCCAAAATACCAAAGGACTTTTTATATCCGATGTAATTCCTGCTATAGCCAAGGAAAATCAGGAAAACAGAAAAGTAATTCTCCAGAGCATTTCCAAATCTCGCGTGGACGGCGAAAAAGCATTGGCAAACTTGTCAGAAAAAAACCAAAAATTGATTGAAATTCTTGGAGAAAATTTAATTCAAGCAGCAGATACAAAGAGTCAAGTAAATGCAATTGATAAAAACCTTGTTGCTGTTAACAAAAATCTTGCCGCCGTTGATAAAAATATAACGGTTAACAACAAAAACCTCATGGTCGCAGATGAAAAAATCAATAAATTAGCTGGGACCATGAAGGCCCTTCAAACGCAACATTCTGTTTCAAGTAAAACTCTTGAAGCATTAAAAAATGATTTGATCAAAGCGCAGGAATTCGATCAGTTGGCGGACGAAAAGATCAACAAGCTCATAGAAAACTCTTCACAATTAACTGTGCATGCGAATCAGCTCGAAGAATCTGTCATGAACGAATTGCGGCAGTCATCACAAAAAGAAGATTCAGGGCGGGATAAAATAGATTTAGCCAACGAAAAGCTCTCGCGATTGATTGAAATTTTAAAAGCCATCGTTACCGAACAGGACAAATTAAAGCAGATGGTTAAAACACAGGCGGAAATCAATAAAGCACAAGCTGGATTAAAAAAGAATCAGAACAGCATAAAAGAAGCTCTTGCTGATTTACGTCGAAAAGCCAATGTCGGCATTTCTCGAAGCGATGATATCAAGAAAACTTTGAGTGAAATCAAAAAAAGCAACTCTCCGGCCCTCTCTAAAACTTCAAAAAACTAGAATGATAAAATTGCGGGCTCACCTGCTTTTTTATTTTTAGACCTCCATTTTTTTAAGTTATACTTTCCCCCATCCCTCAATGCGGAATGGATTTTTTGCACTATGGTTAAAACACGTACTATTTTTATATGTCAGGAATGTGGCCACCAGGTTCCCAAGTGGTTAGGGAAATGTCCTGAATGCAATTCATGGAATAGCTTTACTGAAGAAAGACAAAACCAACCCTCTACTTCGAAATCCCGCCATAAATCAAACTCTTCCGAACCTTCCCCAATCACACAAGTTGAATCGATTCAGGAAAATCGTTTAACAACAGGAATAGGTGAGTTCGACAGGGTCTTAGGCGGCGGAATGGTAGAAGGTTCACTTATTCTTATTGGGGGTGAGCCTGGCATTGGAAAATCTACTCTTGTTTTGCAAAGTATGGGACACCTTGCAAAATTGGGGAAAAAAGTCCTTTATGTCTCGGGAGAAGAATCGGGCTCCCAAATCAAATTACGCGCAGAGAGACTGGATGCTCTATCTGAAAACCTTCTAATCTGTTCTGAAATTTGTGTAGAGGGAATTATTCAATGGATTGATAAAACTCGTCCCGATGTCCTGGTGCTCGATTCGGTTCAAACATTTTTCACACAGGATCTTCAATCTGCTCCTGGAAGCATAGGGCAAGTCCGCGAAGTGGCGTTTAAAATTTTTCAGGAAATAAAAGGTCGAAACCTGCCCACCCTGTTGATCGGCCATATCAATAAAGATGGCGCAATCGCGGGGCCCAAATCATTGGAGCATATTGTAGACACGGTGGTATACTTCGAAGGTGAACAGGGACATGCCTATCGCGCTTTGCGAGCAATTAAAAACAGGTTTGGCCCCACTCCAGAAATTGGTGTTTTTCAAATGGCCACTACGGGTTTAGTTCCTGTAGAGAATCCTTCGGAACTGTTTTTGGCAGAAAGGCCTGAAGATTCTGCAGGATCGGCTATTGTTGCTACGTTAGAAGGCAGCCGTACTCTACTAGTTGAAGTCCAGGCCTTGGTCAGCACCTCATCATCCATTGGCATGCCTCGCCGAATGGCAACGGGGTTTGATCACAACCGGATGTCCCTTTTGATTGCTATAATGGAAAAACGGCTGGGAATGAATTTGCAAGGCGAAGATATTTTTGTAAACCTTGCTGGAGGAATAAAAATCACCGAACCGGCCTTGGACTTGGGAGTCGCGGCAGCCATTGCCAGTAGCTTCCAGAACCGACCTATTGACCCAGAATTGGTATTGTTGGGAGAAGTAGGTTTGACCGGCGAAGTCCGCACCGTTATGCAGCTGGATGCCCGATTGATTGAAGCCCGAAGATTAGGGTTTAAACGCTGCATCGTTCCGCAGTCAGCGAAAAAATCAAAAATTCTTTCGAGCGACGGCATTGATTTAGGTTTCGCAAAAAATCTGTCTGAAGTTTTTGAACAAATATTTTAATGGGATTTTAATGAGTGTTTGCGCAGTAGTACCGGCTGGAGGATCAGGAACTCGTATGGGTGGGAAAGTTCCCAAGCAGTTCCTGAATTTGGATGGAAAACCTATTCTATACTACACACTCAAAACAATGCAGGACTGCGGGATCATTTCCGAATTGATTCTTGTTGTTCCAGAAAAAGAATACGATGCTGCCTGTGCCAACTGGCTGGGCAAACCGAAAATCGTCACCAAAGTTGTAATAGGTGGAGAGAAAAGACAAGACTCCGTCTATAACGGGTTTTCCGAGGTTTCTCCACAAACAGAAATCGTGTTGGTTCATGATGGAGTGAGGCCTTTTTTATCATCTAGAATGATACGTGAATCTGTTGATGCGGCTAAGAAATTTGGGGCCGCTATTACAGCCATTCCAGTTAATGACACCATAAAGCGAGTAGATTCCTCCGGCTTGGTTTCGCAAACGATTGACCGGGAGGGTTTATGGAGAGTGCAAACGCCTCAAGCATTTCAGTATGCGATTTTGCAAGAGGCTTTCGCGAAAGCAAATTCTGAAAATTTTTATGGAACAGATGAGGGCACCCTGATAGAACACCTTGGGAAACCAGTAAAAATTGTCGAGGGCTCAGAGCAAAATATAAAAATCACTCGCCCCGAAGATCTTGAAATGAGTGAAACCTTTATTTCCAAGGCTTTTCCAGACAATTAGCTCATCCTTAAAAAAAATGCTTCTAAAAGTTTTTAAATACATCTAAATATAAAATTTAATTTCACAATCTCATTTCACATCAGGAGAAATACAATGTTGCAACCTGGAACCGATGCACCAGATTTTTCGGTCAACGACCATAATGGAAATAATATTCAACTTAAAGATTATCGCGGAAAAAAAATTGTAATCTGGTTTTACCCCAAGGCAGACACCCCAGGGTGTACCGTGGAAGGCCAGGGTTTTCGTGATGATTTTAAAAAGTTTGAAGAAAAAGGCGTTCAAATTTTTGGTGTCAGTCTGGACAATGAAAATGACAATAAAGCCTTTGCTGAAAAATTCTCCTTTCCTTATCCCTTGCTTTGCGATGTAAACAGAGAAATTGCATTAGGTTATCATGCAGTTAAAAATAAAGAGGACCAACATGCAGCAAGAATTAGCTACGTGATTAGCGAAGACGGGAAAATTCTGGAGAGCATTGAAAGTGTCGACACCAAAAACCATTCCAACGATTTATGTTCTCGATATTAATTAAATAGTGATTTGAACAATTATCTGTAGTGGGGTGCTTCATGGCTTACAAAGATTCTCTAATTCCTGAGCCTCTTGATGACGGCAAAAAAAAGGCTAAAAAAGAAATTCTTCATACGCGGATTTCTCCTGTGGATTTCGATAAAATCAATGATGTGGGAGATTTGGTCGAATCTTTTCAGTCGGCGTCTATTCAGGCACGCAATCTAGGACAATGCGCACAGATTTTTGGGAAAATGCTTCAAGATGAAGAACGCCCCACAATAATGCTAGGCCTCGCCGGGCCATTGATTGCCGCTGGATTAAGAAAAGTAATCCGCGATATGGTTCATCACAATATGGTCGATGTTATTGTTTCCACCGGTGCGGTTCTCTACCAGGATTATTACAATGCTCTTGGCGGTGGCCATTATTTTGGAAACCCCAATGCCGATGACGCCAGACTTCGCGAACTCTTAATTGACCGGATTTATGATACTTATGTCGATGATGAACTGTTTGTTGAAGACGATACATTGATCGGTGAGTTTGCTAATAAACTGGAACCCAGAAATTATTCCAGCCGCGAATTCATTTCCCTGCTTTCTGAAACTATCGATGATGAAGAGTCTATTCTTGTAACGGCCCGCAAAAATAATATCCCGATCTTTTGCCCTGCCCTGAACGACTCCAGCATAGGAATAGGGCTTACCGAACATTATTACAACTGCCGCAAAGAAGGGCGCCAACCTATTACAATAGATTCCATACGCGATAACTATGAGCTCACGCAGATTGTCGTGAACTCTTCGCGGACTTCGGCATTCTATGTGGCGGGTGGTGTTCCCAAAAATTATATTAATGACTCCGTTGTTATGGCTTATATTTTTGGGAAAGATACCGGGGGGCATAAATACGCTGTCCAGGTGACCACCGATTCGCCACATTGGGGTGGGTTAAGTGGCAGTACCTTGGGAGAAGCGCAATCGTGGGGAAAAGTAAATAAGCAGGCGAACCATTGCATGGCTTTCGTGGAACCAAGTGTTTCCCTACCTTTGATCTATGGTCACGCTTATCAAAAAGGATTGTATAAAGGAAGACCAAGATTAAAATATGACTGGGAAGGGGACACCCTCAAAAATATGTCGGTTAAGAGTTAAGTAGGTTTTTTAAATTCAAAGTTTAAATCAAGAAAGACTCTTGCCCTGTCAATTTTTGATGTTGCTTCCAGTTGGATTTTCACCTTATTAATTAGTCTCTGAGCTTCTTCTACAGTCTGAATTTCATTCATTTGCAAAAAAATATCGACTGTTATTTTTCCATTTATATGATGGGTGCGAATTTCAGGGTTTGATCTTACTCTCTCCAGACCTTCAATAATCGGGTTTATGATTTCGGTTATATCCCTCCTCGTCGTATTGTAAAGGTTTTCCACTTCGGCATCATGCTCGCCATCAACATGAACGAGAACATCCTGCACATTACCAAACTCTTTTATAATATTTCTTCTTACTACTTCAGCTATCTGGTGTCCCTCTGTGACTGTCATTTCAGGGTTCACAAGAATATGCACATCCATTAAAATTTCTCCACCAATCGTGCGTGAACGTAAATCGTGAAAATGAAGGACTTCCGGTATTTCATTCAATATCGCGAAAACTTTTTTGGTATGTTCCTCACTCAAAGCGGTGTCCATTAAATCTCGGAACCCTTCACGAGTAAAATCATAACCAACCTTACAGACCATCAAGCCAACCAGCGCCCCGGCAAGTGGGTCCATTATGGAAATACCATTCCACGCACCAATAACTCCGACAAGTGCGGCAATGGAGGAAATGGCATCGGTTCGATGGTGCCAGGCATTTGCTACCAGAGAGGGACTCTTTGTTGCATTTCCAATTTTCAATGTGTAATGATATAAACCTTCATTTACTAAAATAGAAAAGCATGCAGTGCTGGCCGCAATCCAACCCGGGGTCTTCTCAATAATGGAAGACATAGCCTCCCATGATTCGTATGCAACTCCCAATCCGGCAAATATAATCAGCAATCCTACTATCGTTGTACCAATTGTTTCTGCGCGGCCGTGCCCGTAGGGATGATCCTGATCTGGAGGCAATTGCCCGAAACCATGAGAAAAGTAAACGACGACATCCGTAAGTAGATCAGATAAGGAATGGAAGGCATCTGCAACCAAGGCCATACTGTTTCCCAATATACCTCCTATAAATTTAATACAGGAAAGTAACAGGTTCGCTGCAGCACCTACCAAAATAGCTTTTGTTCCAGGCATCATGTGTTTTCAGAGCTTTGAATTTAGTAACTGAATTATTTTAACATTTGCAGCAGGGAAGGGAAATTGATCGAGCTCTCTGGGCTTTACCCATTTCCATCCATCACATGCGGTGGGAGAAAATTTTCCCGAATGTATATGGCATTGAAAAACATGAAGGGTCACTCGAAACCGGGTATAGCTGTGGCGATGGGTTAATATTTTCTCACCGATTTTTATCCTAAGACCGAGTTCTTCCTTAATTTCTCTACGCAAACATTCCTCCTCAGTTTCACCGGGTTCCATTTTTCCGCCGGGAAACTCCCAAAGTCCTCCCATTAAACCATCGGCTTTGCGCTTTTGAATGTAAACGTTTCCCTTTTTAAATATTACTGCGGCACATACTTCGATTCTGGATATTTTGTTTGATGCTTTTGGTGGAGGAAACGATTCCTGCTTGCCTGCATGCTTTGCTTTGCAAATTCGTTTTAAGGGGCACTCCAGGCAAAAGGGATTTTTGGGCATACAAATGGTGGCGCCTAATTCCATAAAGGCTTGATTGAAATCACCACAACGGGCTTCAGGGAGCAACTTTTCCATTTCGTTCCAGAGTCGAGTTTCTGACTTTTTGTTAGTCCCATTTTCTTTTAGGAGCATTAAACGTGATAACACCCGTTTCACATTGCCATCCAAGACAGGAATTTTTTTATCAAAAGCAATGCTCAAGACAGCCCCTGCCGTATAACGCCCTACCCCTGGAAGTTTTAATATCTCCGGCAATGATTCAGGCACTCTCCCTTCATATTCCTTGCATATTTGGATGGCAGAGTTTCTTAAGTTTCGTGCGCGCGAATAATACCCCAATCCCTCCCAATGTTTGAGCACATTGGATTCGCTGGCAGAAGCAAGTTTTTTAATATTTGGAAAAGATTTTATCCACTTTTCAAAATAAGGAATGACGGTTTTGACCTGCGTTTGTTGCAGCATAAATTCTGAGACCAGAATTCGATAAGGGTCACGACTTTTTCGCCAGGGCATATCGCGTTTCTTCTTTCCATACCAATTTAATAAGCGAACCTGTAAAGTTTTGATCTGATTTCGTGAGATCATTTTCGAAAATGAAAGCCCGTGGATTTAAATACGATAGTGAGGCTTTGTTTAAGAGGAAACAGCTTTTATTTTCTTGAAGGTCGCGCCCCATATCCTGCAAGGTAATGTATCAAACCCCTATAGCATCTTTGCTCCAGATGACTTTGTGTAATTGGGTTTGCAAGCGAACTGGAAGTCGGTCTTCAAGAATCCACTTAACCATGTCCTTCAGGTCAAGCTTCTCAAAAACAGGGGAAAACAAAATATGTGCAGATTCATTGATCTTATATTTTTTCACAAACTCTCGGCTCCATTCATAGTCCTCTCTGTTAAGAATCACGAATTTGACTTCATCATGCGGAGCCAACAATTTTAAGTTATCCAGATTATTTTTTTCATGCTCACCACTTCCGGGGCATTTAAAATCCACTATTTTTATTACATCTCGAGGAACTTTTTCCAGTGACAGAGATCCTCCCGTCTCAAGCATGACCTTATATTTTTTTTCAATCAGCCTGTCCATTAATGGATATACATCGTCCTGCATCAAGGGTTCGCCGCCGGTGATTTCAACAAGCTTGACCCCGAAACTATCCACTTCTCTAAGTGCGTCATCCAGACTCATGTTTTTTCCTTCATGGAAGGCATATGCCGTGTCGCACCAAACACACCGAAGATTACAACCCGTTAATCGCACAAATACACAGGGCAATCCTGTATGGGAAGATTCCCCCTGAACACTCAAATAGATTTCGTTTATTTTAATCATATGGCATTCTTAAATAGTAAACCCAAGTCTTCACCTACATAACCATTATATGTCAATTTTTGGAATGGAACCTTATATCAGCTCTGAGTCTTGAGATTCTACTATAACCGGCAAAGCAATATAAAATGTAGAACCTTCTCCAAGAGAACTAATGACTGAGATAGTGCCCCCGTGACGCTCAATGATTCTTTTACAAATGGAAAGCCCCATTCCAGTGCCCTCATATTCACTCCTGCCAACCAGTCGTTCCAAAGGCCTAAATATTTTCTCCATATATTTCTGGTCGAAACCTATCCCATTATCTTTAACTGATATTTTACAAACCCGGTTTTCCTGCGAACCATTAGACAGCTCGGATGCAATTTCAATAACCGGAGAAACCCCTTCTTTTTGAAACTTCAATGAATTTCCTATTAAGTTTATAAACACCTGTTGAATTTGAAATGGTTGAATCTCTATATCTGGCAAAGGCCCTAATCGAATTTCACCTTTTGACTTTCTGATTTTAAATTCCAAATCAACTAATACTTGTTGAATGACATCCTTTAATTTAATCGGATGAAATTCTTGATCGGTATGCACGATCACTTTTGAATAATCGAGAAGATCGGAAATCAAAATGCCCATTCTTTCCGATGCTTTCTGCATCCTATGGAGGTACTCTGCGCCTTTCTTATTAGAAAAATCAGGATCTTCACTTAAAAGAAAGGAATCAAGCCGATCTCCAAAGGTAATAATTTTTCGCAAAGGCTCATTGAAATCATGAGATGCAATATAGATAAAGTCTTTCAGTTCAACATTTCTTTTTTCAAGTTCATGGGTCTGTCTTTGCAATTCATTAGTTTTCTCTTCTAGATTATTGACAACATAATTAATTTCATCGATTAAATGGTTGTAAGCATTACATAGCTCCCCAACTTCGTCTTTACTTTCCGTAAAAATTGGCGGAATTTTTTCGCCTGGAGAAAATTTTTGCGCGGCATCTTTTAACTTAATTATATCTTTGGTCAAAATTTGGCTGTGGAAAACGATTAGAATAGTTCCCACCAAAAGTATCAGCAAACACACCAGCAAGGTTCTTGTCTTGGCGGCCTGCATTTGCAAATGTAAGTTTTTCAAAGAATACCCAATAATTAAATTACCAAAAGTCTCTTTTTCAAAATAAACAGGAGTCGAAAAAAAACAGACATCCCCAATATGAAACAAATCTTTTGAATGGATATCTTTGGGTAAATTGAGATTCAGTCTATTTGGATTGAAAGAGGAAATAAGATTGTCTTGCTCATCAAATATCCCAAGATAAGCCAAATCAGGATCTTTCTTCATTCCCTCTATGGATTGGGTAAGTGCGGTAAAATCCAAAAACTTGAAACTTGCACCAATGGTAGCGGCCAAAATTATTCCCATTTCTTGCACTTTTTTTCCCAATCGGGTATTTGCATCTTTTTCCTGTTGTTGCGTGGAGTAAAATGCGATAAAGGAAATTATCAGAATTAAGGTCAGCATAGAACAAAGCGTAAACTTTGTACGAATCGACCATCCTGAAAAATTTTTTATTGGTGGAAGCATGGATATTGACTATTCCCGAAGTCATAGTGTTAGCTTATTTAACTAATTTTACATTATTTTAGTTTGGAGGTTCATTAAACTTTGAGTAAATTTTATAAAGATTTGAATTCTAAATTGCGTGAGTTCATTGACCAACAAAAAATATTCTTTGTTGGAACAGCTGGGCACCAGGGCCGTGTCAATATATCACCTAAAGGTATGGATAGTCTCCGAGTTTTGAATGCCAAACAACTGGTCTGGCTCAATCTTACCGGAAGTGGAAATGAAACTGCCGCACACATCCTAGAACAATCTCGAATGACACTCATGTTCTGTGCCTTTGAAGGAAGCCCGCTTATATTGCGAGTTTATGGAAACGCTAAAGCCATCCATCCCAGGGATGATGCATGGGCAGAGCACATTGCCCGCTTCCCAAAGTATCCAGGCTCTAGACAGATATTTTCACTCGATGTTGAATCGGCACAAACCTCATGCGGGTTTGCCGTCCCTAATTACCAGCATCTGGAAGACCGTGATGACCTTGTCAATTGGGCAGAAAAAACGGGTGAAGATGGCGTGAAAAATTATTGGAAAGAAAAAAATCAACTCAGTATCGATGGCAAACCCACCGAGATATTTAAATAATAATAGAGCTTAAAATCGAAAATCCAGGCCCGCCCCCGCGCCAAAATCGGAATGGTATTGGCTAGTCAGAGAAAGGTTTTTTGTGAGAGTGTATTTTCCTCCAAATAACCATTCTTCTTTGGTCTCTGTATCGTATTCCACATCTGCAAAAATTCCGAAGAGGCTGGTTAACTGTAACCCCTGCCCAAGCTCTATTCGAAGTTCTCCCCCGCTATCTACTCTTAAGGAAGACTCTATGTTAAAGGGAAGGAGGTAGCGCAATCCAAAAATCCCACGCTCATATTCGTTAGTAATATTTATTCCAGTGAAAACATTGAGAAAGCGGTTGAAGTAACGATCGTAGGCCAGCTCTATATCGTAATCCGTTTCGTCAACGCGTTGCCAGCCAACCTGCCATCTTGTGCTGAATATATTTTTGGAATTACTAATGGCTGCCATGCCATCTGTCATATGGGATTGAACAGTTCCATGTACCCTGGAATACCAAGACTCTTCATAAAGTCTAGGTCGGATAATTTTTAATTCGGTTGCCAACTCCCTGTCTTCATAACTCACCACACGCGCCATCCCAGACTTGGCATGATAGAGAACATGGCAATGAAAAAACCAATCATTAAATTCATTTGCTTCAAACTCTATTACTCGCGTACCCAGTGGGGGGACATCGATAGTATGCTTGAGAGGCGAGTATTCCCCTTGCCCGTTAAGAACTCGAAAGAAATGTCCATGCAGGTGCATGGGGTGGTGCATCATGGTTTTATTGACCAAAACGAATTGAACATTTTCGCCATGGCGGATTCGTATTGAATTCTTCGGTGATAATGTTTCTCCATTTATCGACCAAATATAACGCTCCATATCTCCTGTTAATGCTAGCGTGACCTTTCGTTTTGGATTCTCGGAAGGCAAAGTGGTTTTTTCTACTGAACGCAGATTGTTATAAGGTGAAGATGTTCCATCATGAGCACCCATTTTAGAATGCTTTCCTTTCACTTGCATTCCCTCATGGCCCATTGCCATTTTATAAAGTGGAGGTTTTGTCATATCGCGAGCATAAACACGTTTTCCGCTTCCTATGTAGATAGAACTATACCCAGTACCATCTTGTGCTGTAGCACGGAATTCATAGGAACCGTCAGGAGGAACAGTGACTATGAGGTCATAAGTTTCTGCGATGGCCATAAGAAAGCGATCTGTGTTTACAGGCTGAACATCAACACCATCCGCTGAAATGATCTGGATCGGTCCACCTGCAAACTGTAAATGGAAATAAGTGGCTGTGGCTGCATTGATAAATCGAAGACGTATTTTTTCTCCAGGTGCGGCGGGAAGAGTTGTTTCGGTTTTTCCATTGGCTAAAAAAGCATCGTAAGCCACGTCCGAAATATCCATGGGAGGCATGCGCATCCAACTTCGCTGAGCAAGGTTTGTTAGAGCACCTTCTTTCGCGGCCCCCAACAAGCTTTGCGTGGAACCTTTTTTCAGGCTGTAATAATCACTGCCACTTTTCAAAGTGCGCAATACATCATCCGGATTTTCGTTGATCCAATCAGATAGAATGATCACTTCATCCTTATCTGAAGAAACCCGCTCACCCTCTCTGGGAGTGATGACGATAGCCCCATAAACTCCTCGTTGTTCCTGCAATCCGGTATGGGAGTGAAACCAATAAGTTCCTGCCTGCTTAATCGGGAATTTAAATATTTTTGTTTTCCCCGGCGCAATGGGTGGGTTGGTAACATAAGGCACGCCATCCTGACGATAGGGTAAAAGAATCCCATGCCAATGAACGGAAGTCGCAACATCCATCGCATTATGGAAACTAATTTTCGCGATATCGCCTTCTTGAAATTTTAAGGTCGGGCCCGGGATGGATCCGTTGAGAGCCATTGCCTGTATATTTTTTCCCGTCACGTTGACGGTTTTGTAGTCGATTTCAATTTGATATTCAACCTCTTCCGCAAAAGCCCAACTCGGGCAGAGAAAGAAGATCAGAATGATAAAATAATATTTTTTCATAGAACCCCCTTGGCCCGGCAAGATGCGAAACAAGGCACACCCTTTTGTTGCAAGCACAAGCAGACGCACTGCTGGCGTAAAAATTTCGCTGCCGAAAACCTGTAAAAGTAAATGCTAAGTAAAAAAGTTGGGGAACTTAACTTTTAGGAGGGGGACTTTCAGGAGTTAATGAAGGGGGAAGATATAAGTAGCGCGTTGTTTGAAGAGAAGAATAAAAGATATTATCCGCTTTCTCAACGGCATTTTGAAAAACCGCTTGGGCAATGCAATTATTACAACTCACTTTCATGGCGCAATCCATAGAGTCCATATGCGGCATTGCTGAAGCGGCATTTGAAAACGCTACCACCAAAATTGCCGATAGCAGAACCGTTAGAATTTTATTTCGCCTTGGGGCTTTCATAACAACCCTAATATAGGTTCTGCAGGAAAATAATGCAATAGGTTGCTCGAAGGAGAGGTTCTCTAAATGCCCAGTCTGTTAGTGAGGATGCGGGTTCCCATTCGGGCTTTGGCAGTAAAGTCGGACCACGATCTTAATTTGGTGATCTGTTTCATTAGATAGGTCGGACTGCGATAAAATCTAGCGTGGCATTCGTCTTGAAGGTCTCTGAGTTCCTCTTCGCTGAAATCCTTATTCCAAAATTTGATTTTAAAATCAGGACTCGGGTTTTCCGCAAATTCCTGCCAGTAATCTTCTGGAACGATCCCCTCTTCCAACATCTGGAAATAAAGCTCCACTTTGGGATAAGGTGTGCAAATGGAGAACTGTGCGTAATCGGGTTTCAACTTTTTCGCAAAGTCTACGGTTTCAAACATCTCCTCTTTGGTTTCATGAGGAATTCCAATCATCATATAAGCAAAAAAACCTATTCCTGCATCTCGTGTCATTTTGCATGCACGTTCCACTTTCTCTGGAGTCTGTCCTTTTTGCAGATATTTTAGATGCTTTGGACTTGCCGATTCAATTCCGAAATGAATGCGATAACAACCTGCCCGTTTCAATGCCGCAATTACTTCTTCGTTAATGGTATCCACCCGAGCAGAAATCTTGAAATGGATTTTAATGCCGCGTTCAACAATGAGATTGCAAATCGCGAGAACATTTTTTTTGTCGATGGTTATGGTGTCGTCCACGAAGAACAAATCGTCGACGCCCATATTTACCAGCTGTTCAACTTCATCGACCACACTTTCAGGGCTGCGAATTCGGAACTTGGTTTTTCGAATATCGCAAAACGAGCAAGCCGCCGGGCAACCGCGAGTCGCTTGAATGGTAAAAAACTGTCTGCCCTCGCCAATAATATGTTTGTAGCTGCCAACGTCCACCAAATGCCGTGCGGGGAATGGCAATTCATTTAGATCTAACAATTCCGTTTCAGCAGGGTTGATATGTTCTTCCCCATTTTTCTTCCAACCGAGGCCATTGATAGTGTTTAGCGGCTCATCATTTTCCAGGGCCTGGGTCAAACGGGTGAAAATCTTTTCACCTTCGCCAAACACCACATAATCTACTTCCGGTTGATGGAGGGTTTCTTTAGAATATAAGTTTACATGCGGCCCACCAAGACAAACCTTAAGATTAGGATGCTCCTGCTTTAAAATGCGGGCAGTATGTAAGGCATCCAGAAGATTGAAGGTCATAATACTCATGGCGACCATATCCGGCTGAATTTCTTTCACACGTTGGGACAACGCTTCCTGAGAAACATTTTCAGGGGGGCAATCTATGAAAACAGGTTGATTGCCCGTTTCTCGCTCATAATAAGCCGCGACATAAAGCAACCCCAGTTTGGGATAATAGCCTTTGCCACCTTCCAAAGCCTTTGGCACGGAAGATTCAAGAGAAATTGTTTCTGGTGGGACGAGGAATAAAATTTTCATGGGATTAAACAACTTTTTCCTTTAAAATCAGACTCTTATTTTATCACAGATTAAATTGAAAGGACGGTTTAGAGTGAAACCTGTCGTCACAGTCACCAATATTTTTCCTGAAAAAGCGTTGGAAAAGCTAAGTCCTCATTGTGATTTAAGAACCAACCAGACCGAAAATGCACCTTCCGCCTCAGATTTGGAAAAAATCGCCTCCGAAAGCGTTGTCATGATCACCTACTTATCGGACAAAGTTGATCAGGGCATTATAGATAAAGGCTCAAATTTGAAACTCATCGCAAATTATGGGGCAGGATTCAATAATATAGATGTAGGGTATGCCTCTGGAAAAAGGATATGGGTCACCAACACCCCCGGTGTGCTTCACGAAACTACGGCTGACCTTACCTGGGCGATGATCTTGGGGGCAGCTCGAAATATCGTTCCCGCAGACGGTTACACTCGCAAAAATAAGTTTAAAGGCTGGTCAGCCAATATGTACCTGGGGGGAGATGTTTATGGAAAAACCCTTGGGGTGATCGGTTGTGGTGAAATTGGCTCGGCTGTGGCTCGACGGGCCAGCGGGTTCAACATGAAAGTTCTTTATTACAATCGCAACCGCATGTCAGCTGAAACAGAAAAATCATTGAATGCAGAGTATGTGACTTTAGAAGATTTACTGCGGCGATCCGATTTTGTTACCGTCCACACCCCCCTAACCGATCAAAC
>JABJCF010000412.1 GCA_018665625.1 Nitrospina sp.
ATATAAAGGTGTCAGATATTAAGTCAAAAAGGCGTACTCGAGAGATTTCTACAACTCGTCAAATAGCCATGTATTTATGCCGAGAACACACAAAATCATCGCTTCCTGAAATAGGAAGACAGTTTGGGGGTAAGGATCACACAACGGTTATTTTCTCCCACAAAAAGATATCCAATAGTATCAAACAAAATAATGACTTAAAAACTTCCCTCAATGAGATTTTAAGCCTTATAGAAGAAGGAAAACCTGTATAAAACATGTCAAAAACGGGTTATAAAAACAGTTAAAATAGGGTATAATTCGGGTAGTAAAAGTTTTCCCCACCTTTGCTAAAAATGCAGCACTTTTAATAACAACTTCTTCTAAAAAATCTACCTTTTAAATTGGGAATTTAGATCGTTTTTCCACATACTTTCAGGCCCTACTACTACTACTAGTTAGTAACAGGGTTCTTTTTTTTATTAGTTTAAGTATTAATCAGGTAATTATGGAATCATCAGAAAAAAAAGAATACGACTCATCAAATATAAAAATTCTTGAAGGCCTAGAAGCTGTTAGAAAAAGACCCGCCATGTACATTGGTGGAACAGGTATTGATGGTCTTCATCATTTGATTTTTGAATTGGTAGATAACAGTGTAGACGAAGCAATTTCAGGCCACTGCAAAGAAGTAGAGGTTATCCTTCATATTGATGGAACTGTAACCGTATCGGACGATGGCAGAGGAATTCCTGTTGATCTGCATACAGACAGGAAAATTTCCGCAGCTGAGGTTGTTATGACAGTTCTTCATGCTGGAGGTAAGTTTGATAAAGATACTTATAAAGTTTCCGCGGGATTACATGGGGTAGGTGTTTCTGTTGTAAATGCTTTGTCAGAAGCTTTGCACTTGGAAATTAAGAGAGAAGGAAAAATTCACTCGCAGAAATATGAAAAAGGAAAACCGCTTTCCCCTCTTGAAGTTACGGGAGAAACCACCTCTTCTGGTACCCGAATTAGATTTAAGGCAGACTCTGAAATCTTTGAAGATTTAAATTTTAGGTTTGAAATTTTATCTAATAGATTGAGAGAACTGGCTTTTCTCAATAAAGGATTAAAAATACATATTCATGATGAAAGAGACGGAAAAGATAATGAATTTATCTTTGAAGGGGGAATTGTTTCTTTTATAGAACATTTGGGGAAAAACAAAAAAGTTCTTCATCCTGAACCAATTTATATTGAAAGAGAAAAAGATGATTGTGATCTCCAGGTAGCGATTCAATATAACGACAGCTATGCTGAAGAAATGTTCACTTTTGTAAATAATGTGAATACTCGAGATGGCGGGACTCACCTCAGTGGATTTAGATCTGCATTAACAAGAACCGTAAATAGCTACGCAACTCAGAATAATATGCTCAAAAACACCGGGGTTAGCCTTACGGGTGACGATGTAAGAGAGGGCTTGATCCTTGTTTTAAGTATAAAAATACCGGAACCGCAATTTGAGGGTCAAACCAAAGGGAAACTGGGCAATACAGACGTTAAGGGTATTGTTGAACAAATTGTAAATGAGAAGTTAGGGCAGTTCTTTGAAGAACAGCCAGCGGTAGCGAAAAAGATTGTTTCTAAAGTGATTAGTGCTGCACAAGCAAGAGAAGCAGCAAAAAAAGCAAAAGACTTGGTAAGAAGAAAAAGTGCTTTGGAAGTAAGTTCGCTACCGGGTAAGCTAGCCGATTGTTCTGAAAAAGACCCTGCTCTATCTGAACTTTATATTGTAGAGGGTGATTCAGCGGGAGGATCGGCAAAACAGGGCCGGAATCGAAAGAACCAGGCTATCTTGCCAATGCGAGGAAAAATATTAAATGTAGAAAAGGCCCGAGCTGAAAAAATGATTGGCAATCAGGAAATCAGAACTCTCATTACTGCCTTAGGTACGGGAATTGGAAGCGATTTTAAACTGGAAAAGCTGCGTTATCATAAAGTTATCATTATGACAGACGCGGATGTCGATGGTGCCCACATCAGAACGCTCCTTTTAACGTTCTTCTTTCGTCAAATGCCGCAAATAATAGAAAATGGTTATTTATATATTGCACAACCACCGCTTTATAAAGTTAAAAAAGCCAAAAAAGAAAAATATTTAAAAGATGAAAAACTTTTGTTCCAATTTTTAATGGAGCAGGGGACCGAGAAATTAGAAATTTCAACTAGCGAAAATAACGGAACTATTTCTGGCCCTGAATTAAAACAGTTAATTGATAACCTTTTTAAGTTTGAAGAATGTTTTGATCGAGTGGTTAAAAATAATATTCCAAAAGCATTTTTAAATGTTTTGATCAACTTGGATGTTGGGCGGAGCGATTTTGAAAAACTTGAACATGTTATTGCGGCAGCAATTCAAATCCTTGATGGGTTAATTGATGACGAAAGTAAAAATAAGCTCGAATACAAAAAAGAATATTTAAATATCCCGATTAAACTTAAGAATAATATTAATCTCGATAGCGATAAAAATAACAGGTTAAAAGAATTTCTACTAGAGATAGACGAAGAAGGAAAAGATTTTTCCACAGTCAAAACGAGCCATCATTTTGACAGGGTAGACTTAAACAAAGACCTCAAAGATGTATCGCTTTCGATTGGCTTCGACCAAGACAGTAAAACCTACAATGTTATCTTTTTTGGTTCTAATAATGGTCGAGACTTTGAGATTACCTTGAACGCAGAGTTTATGGAGTCTGTAATCATTCAAAATATTATGGAAATCTATAAACCTATAAAGGCCAAAGACCACCCACCCTTTATTTTGAATAATAATGGTGAAAGTACTTCTGTAGACTCCAAGCACGGTTTATTGCAAGCGGTATTAGAAATGGCTAAAAAAGGTATCTACATCCAACGTTATAAAGGTTTGGGTGAAATGAACCCAGAGCAGTTGTGGGAAACTACAATGGACCCTGAAGTGAGAGTGCTTTTGCAGGTCAGAGCAGATGATCTGGTAGCCTCTGAAGATCTATTTACTACCTTAATGGGTGAAGAGGTAGAGCCTCGCCGCGAGTTTATTCAAACAAATGCCCTGCAAGCAAGAAACCTGGATGTTTAATACTTAAAATTTCAAAGAAATCCTTTTTATTTTTAAAATTTACTTTTTAGAAAGATAAATTAATGCCAGAAACAATTGAACCGATCAATATTGACGATGAAATGAAAAGCGCTTACCTCGATTACGCGATGAGCGTAATCATTGGTCGCGCTCTCCCTGATATCCGAGACGGTTTAAAGCCAGTGCATCGCCGTGTTTTGTTTGCCATGCATGAAACGGGAAACGTATTTAATAAACCGTATAAAAAATCTGCCCGTATTGTTGGTGATGTAATAGGTAAATATCATCCACATGGTGATCAAGCTGTTTATGACACCATTGTTCGGTTGGCGCAGGATTTTTCACAAAGGAATCCTTTGGTAGATGGTCAGGGTAATTTTGGCTCCATTGATGGAGACTCAGCGGCCGCAATGCGTTACACAGAAATTCGAATGCAGGAGATAACAGGCGAATTATTGCGCGACCTGGAAAAGGAAACCGTTCAGTTTGTCGCAAATTACGATGAGTCAACAAAAGAACCCTCGGTTCTTCCGGCAAGCTTTCCCCAGCTTTTGGTCAATGGATCATCAGGCATTGCCGTCGGCATGGCTACAAATATTCCACCACATAATTTAGCTGAGATAGTCGATGCAGCCATTCACGTAATTAAAAATCCAGACTGCTCTATTGATGACCTTTTGCAAATTGTAAAAGGCCCTGATTTTCCCACCCGTGGAATCATCCAGGGAAGGAACGGAATCATCTCTGCCTATAAGACGGGACGAGGAATCATACGCGTCAGAGGCCGTGCAG
>JABJCF010000413.1 GCA_018665625.1 Nitrospina sp.
CACATGCCAAGCTGTGCATATCTTAAAAACCGGAGCACTTTCCCATGAATGTTTATTAAAGAGATTGTAAATTCACTAAGAAATAAAGAGACAGATGTTATACAAAAAGGAAAAATGATTTGGTTTAGCCAGGTGTTGTTTGGCCAGATGAGATAACCAGGCCATCCATTTAGCCCAACAAAAAACAAGGCACTAAAAGCAACATAGCCCACATAAAACAGATAAGCTCTTTGCTTAAGGTAGAAGAATAATAAGAGATTATAGAGTGCCATCACCAGCATAATGCCCGTGTAAGCTCCATCCATAAGCAGCGGGAGCATTTCGCTTTCGGCAAACGTCTCTTGTGAAATAAGGGCCATGGGCACTTCAACCACATCACCCTCAAGCTGCTGAACACGAATCATGATTAAAGATGAAGCATTGGGCTTTACTGATACTGGGAATAAATAATTTCGATTGGCAATGGGTTTATGGGAAAGGCTAAGACGGTCACCTGTTTTATAGTGATTTACCAAATCATTGTTCGAGAAAATCTGAACTTCAACAAGGTCTAAGGGCGGGTAGGCGATTTGCAAAAGCCAGCTGCTTTCAGCGCGCGCGTTGCTGGAGATATCCACGGCAAACCAATAAGTAGAGGTGGTAAACCCGAAGGCCGGCGTATCCATGCTGGACTGAGTAAAGAGTCCTTGCGTATAAGTGTTTTTCGCTGCTTCAAAAGAGAGTGTGCCTTGAACATCTTCGAGGTAATGCACCTCTTGTCCTAATGGGATAAATTCTGCGTCATGCTCAAGCACCACATTTCCTGCATGAGCAGCTGGTAGCCAAAAGAGGGTGAGGACCAGGAAGGTTGCGTGTAAATGATTCACTTGCGCTCCCTTCCGCCCTGCGCATCAAACCATGCCGCACTCGTCCATCCTAATACGAGAATCGTAAGAATGCTGAATTTGATACGCCCCATCGCTACCCCAAGCTCAAGGAGATTTTTGAATTCAAGAAAAATGAAGAATATTACTTCATTGGCGATACGACTGGTTACCATTTAGAATGAGCAAAGCGGCAGTTAACGACCCTGCCTGTGTTTGATACGGCTTACACTTGTCTTCTAAGCAAAAGTAATAACTGTCTTTCTTATTCGCACTCCCTGCACCTTGATGAATTATCGTAAGGATTTAAAGGCCAATGCAAGGGGAATTCATGTGGCTAAATGAAAGGTGTTTTATGAACTCGCAATGATGCAGTTCATCATGGTCTCCTCAGAAACAGGGTCATTTCAGGGCATCATGTGTTTATGAATCAATAGTGTATTATTTCAGGTGTTTAGAGATTACAGGGTTGTTTGACCATGTAACCAGAGAACTGCTTGAGATCTGAGCACCAGGCAAACCAATGCCTAATTTTTACCCTGACTCGCCTTAAACTTCGCCAGCGCTTCTGGGCTAGGTTCGGTCTGATGTTTTTCTTTCCACTCGCTGTAAGGCATGCCGTAGATGCGCTCGCGGGCGGCATCATAATCCACTTCCACGCTGCGCTCTTTGGCAGCTGCCGCATACCACTTAGAGAGGCAGTTACGGCAAAAGCCAGCTAAGTTCATCAGGTCGATGTTCTGGGCATCTTTACGCTCATCCAAATGCTTTAAAAGGCGGCGAAAAGCAGCGGCTTCAATAGCGTTTTGTTGTTCTTCAGTCATGAGAGGCTCCTTGTGGAGTAGATACAAAAATGCCCGCCAGTCCTAAGAAGGAGAGGCGGGCATTTCGTGTTAACGATTAATCGCAGGTGAGTTCGTCGTTGTTGTTCTCAAGCTTTACTTCGCCGCCAACGTTGGCTTCCGTAACGCCTACAACAAACTCATCAATCAAGCATGAGGCAAGGCCCTCATTGTGACGGATTTCAATGTTGGCGCCCACGGTGCCAATGTTTGCAATACCATCTAGAGATGTCACGCCAGTTGTAAGAAGCTTGATGCTGTCTTCTATGTGGGTCACACCTTCAAGGCCTGCGAGGCTTGCCAGAGATGCGTTGCCATCAAGAATAATATCGCCAGCAATTTCAGTAAGTGGGCTGAAGGCTGTGATGTCTGTGAGAGCATCGTTGTTTTTGATGTTGATGTAACCCAGAGTGGTCAGGGCCAGGCCGTTGAGTGAGGTCAAAGCCTCGTTGCCTTCAATAACCATCGAGTCCAGGGCTTCTATGCCGCCGAGTCCCTGCAAATCGGTGAGTGCCATGTTGAACATGATGCCAGCACCGTTTTCCAGAAGATTGTTACGCTGACCAAGCTCCGTGAGGTTACTCAAAGCTGCCAGAGTTTCGAGAGTATCGTGTCTCTGGATGGTCAGGTACTCACCAACGGATTCGAGGTTTTCCAAACCAGTCAATGATGTCAATGCATGGTTACGTAGCAGAAAGAGGTCTTCACCAATGGTGGTAAGGTTGCTCAGGGCGCTGATATCGGTGAGGTCCGGGCAATCTTCAATGATGAGGTCGAGGCCAATGGTTGTGATATCATTGAGGCCTTCCAGGTTTGTAATGCCTGAACCGATAATCTCGATACGGCCAGTTACTTCTGTGTAGCCCACAAGGCGGTCCAGGTCGCTTACGTCGTCGATGCGGATGCTGTTATCGAAAATGCCCTGGTCATCATCGCAGCTTACGCCAGTGCCGGCGCCGGTGCAGGTGGCGTTGCATGAGCCACATTCTTCAGCATTGCCGTCGTCGCAGGTTTCACCTGATCCTATGACGCCATCGCCGCACACAGCAGTGATAGACTGACAATCTGCAGAGCAATAGTCACCTTCACTTTGGTTGCCATCGTCGCAGATTTCTCCGGTTTCTACGGTGTTGTTTCCGCATACAGCTAGGCACAGAACAATGGGAAGGGGTTTGTTTTCAAAAAGAGGGATGCCACTTTTCGCTCCTGTCAGAGGTGAGGAGTTTACACTCAGGTAGCGAAAGACAGGCCTTTTCTAGGTTTTATAGATTAAATCACAATTTGGGGAAATAGGTTCAATTAAATTGACTTGTTTGTAGTGTTCTTGTCTTGAATATGGGAATCCATCTCTTGTAAGGCCCCCCTTAATGAATCTACGACTAGATCTTTATTCGCACGATTAATATTTATAGAGAGTGAATATCCATCATGCTCATCCTTAATTACAAATTTCTCTGTAGTCTCCTTCCTACGTAAGTCAAGCACCTGATAGGTTTGGATGGCACTAGAAATTCCTTTCACTTGAATATCTTCTTTTTCTTCACAAATAACCTTATCTTTCACTAAAGCATAAGTCTCATGAGAAATGAGAATTTGACCTGGTTTAGCATTCGTCTCTAGACGACTGGCTAAGTTAACCTGTCCTCCCACTATTGTATAATCCAATCGGTTTTCTGACCCAAAATTCCCAACTGTACAAAAACCTGAATTAATTCCGATCCTAATTTGAAGAGGTTTTGAAATTCCTTGTTCACCCCAATATTTGCTCAAATATTTCATTCTTTCTCTCATTTCAAATGCCATTAATGTACAGGCTATCGCATCTTCTTTCTCTCCTTTTGTATCTGGATCGCCAAAAAAAACCATCACAGCGTCTCCAATAAATTTATCTATCGTTCCTCCATGACGTAACGCAATTTCAGACATTTCATTAAGATAATTATTTAATAATGTCGCTAATGGCTCTGATTCCATTTGATCTGTCAATTCGGTAAAACCGACTATGTCTGAAAAGAAGACTGTCAGTTTCTTCCGATAAGTTTCGATTTTGACTTCTTTCGTTCCAGAAAAAATCAGATCATACACTTGGGGAGAAAGGTACTTTGCTAGTTTCGATGATAAATTTTCTAATTGTGTGTTCTTTATTTGAAGTTCTTTGGTTCGTTCTTCTACCTTTTGTTCTACTTTCTCCAACAATTCTTCCAAATCATGATTTGCCTGTTCTCTTCTTTCCAGCAAAAAAATTGTTAATCCAAAAACAATTGATGACGTGATGACAATGTTAATTACAAAAAAAACTGTCGTCACGGTAGGTGGTGTTTCAATTCCATAAGGTTTGACAAAACCGTCAATAAAACCAGTAACTATTGTTAGGAGTAAATAGATTACTAGCCACTTAACATTTGATCTAGCACCGGCAAAGGTAAGGGAACCTACAATTGCAAGGGTAGACCATAACATCATTGCTCCACTTTGTATAAATCCGCCTAGACTCCATTGGAAAAAAAAGGGTAGCAGTAGACTGATTAGAACTTGGAAGAATCTAACGGTTACAAAATTTTTTGAAATGTAAAAAAATATAAAATTTAAGATCGTTAGGAATGTATATCCAAAAGGAATCAGTGAATGCGTATGAAGTCCATAGTAAGAAGCAATCCCCCCCCAAAGAAGTCCACCACTACTCATTAAAGTCCCCATATAGATGAGGAATTTGTGACGTAATTTTTCTTCATCATTATCGGTCAGTTTGTCTCCAAATGTACCGAATTTTTGATATTTAATTGTATTGATCATAAAAATACATTCAATATTGATTGTTTCAATTCCTAGTTATTCCAAATCCTGTCACTGTCTAGCATTAAGCCAGCCGAGCTCTAGCTCTTTAGTTCCCAAAAGAGGTGAATAGGGACAATATAGATTCTACTCGGTTATTTTGTCCAGCTTTGACATAAAAATTCATAGAGTACTTTCTGTAAACCAGTGATTTGGATGATAAATAAAAATTCTTACTCTTACTTTTTTATTTCATGTTTTGAAATGCTCAATTGCCCTCTCTAATTTGATTTAGACTACCATAGGACTCAAGAAACAAGGTGAGAGGTTTACACCCAGGTGGTGACAAACGGGATTTTTATAGTCTTTTAGGCACGAACCTGAATCACCCCCCGTGTGGGTATCATCCACTTTGTTTCCAGAACCACTAGGCACGCAGATCGTGGATATGCTTTTGTACCTGGGCATAGGGGCTCTTCTTCATGGGCTTATCGGGCCCGCGCCCACGTCGAACCCCACCGAATATTTGGCGGGAAGGAACGCAGGAGGGCATCGCCTATTGGGATCCGAAGCGTCCTCCGTTCCAGGACGTCACCGACCGGGTGCGGTGGACTAAGCTCGATGAGCGCTGGTATTCTTGGCAGGAGCGCCTTCCGCGGAATTTTATCGCTCGTTGACTTCAGGGCGTTCTCCTCATGTACCGGTAGCGTTCGGTCTCCAGCAGAGGCAACGTCGTCGATGTACTGTCTTTCTCCTCCGTTTGGTGTTTAGCTACAGATGAAATGGCCAATGGAGGATCAGTATCGAGGTGAGCTTACATCCAAGGATGCGGTCACATATAGCGGCGCACAGTTTTCTGCCGGGCAGCATGATGCCATGGTTCGGGAGGGCAACTGCTTTAGGGGTAAACAGAAACACTCGTTTTGGCAGGTCATTCGTTTAATTTACTTTCTAAAGTGTGCTAATGTTTGCTATCCTATCTTCCGAAATGAACAAACAAGGTAGCAAAAGATGAACCTGAGATTTTTTCTTTAACTGCGCAGTGCTGCTCAGCTTGTTCGCTGTCGGCTGCGCGAAGCCCCCCCAGGACGCCC
>JABJCF010000414.1 GCA_018665625.1 Nitrospina sp.
ATATTTTTGATATTTTTAAAAAAAGATATAAGGAATGTAAATCAATTGGAGATGACCTTTTAAAATTGGGCCCCAAAGTGCCAGCATTCGAGGGAGAGTTGAAGCCGAATGATTCTTGCCTCTGTGGTTCGGGAAAAAAATATAAAAAATGTTGTGCTGGTAAGTTAAACTAATTTAAATGTCCAAGACATATGCTCTATTCAATTAATTTTATTTATACTCTAAGATTGGATCTTTTAAATGGCTAACAACGAAAGAAAAGTTAAAAAGGTGCAAGCGCGTCATATTCTAGTTGGCAACAAGGAACTAGCTGAAGAAATAAAAAAGAAGGTTGATGATGGTGGTGACTTTTCTAAACTGGCTGAGGAGTTTAGCGAGTGCCCATCAAAAAAAAGAGGCGGTGATCTTGGCTGGTTTGGAAAGGGCGCAATGGTTCGTCCATTTGAAGTAGCGGCTTTTTCTGCAGATGAGGGGGCAATTGTTGGGCCAGTAAAAACTGAATTTGGATATCATGTTATTTATGTATATGAGGTTCAAGATGACATTAATCCAGATGCAGGTCCACCTACAGGGGATGAAGATGCTGATGAAACTACTTTGCGTATGGTGGCAGAAAACTATGCACATGAGTTCATGATGCTTGGCTATTCAAGCAAGAAGGTGCTTAGCCTTTTTACTAGTCCTCACTTTAAGTCAGCAAATGCGGTTTATAATATCCTTGGCCTTGACGAGACTAACAAAATTATAGCGCAGGTATTTGGTCAAGAAGTAGCAGAGCTGAGTGAAGACAAATCTGAAAATCCAGATAGCTCAACTGAAGAAAACAAAAAAGAATAACCTAACTTAAATTAGGTGTGCAAAAAGGGTAGGCTTAAAATTAAAACGACATGGATGGGGGCACCTTTATAGCTTTATAAAGTAACAGTGCTAACGTTCAAGATGCCTGGTATTTCACGAAGCGTTTGGATAGTTTTATTGTTAGGTTGCGAGTCTATGTTGACAACAGCCACAGCTTTTTCTCCTTCTTTAATTCGTCCTAAATGAAATCCGGCAATGTTAATATTGCTAGCTCCTAAAGCACTTCCAAGCCGGCCTATAACTCCGGGGATATCATTGTTAGTGAGAATAAGCATGTCTTTTGAAAGTACTGCTTCAAAATAAAACTCATCGATTTGAACAATTCGCGAGTCTCCTTTCCCAAAAACAGAACCTGTTACACTACGTTCACCTTTGTTTGTTTTTGCCGTAACCTTTATGGTGCTTGTGTACTCATGTACCTCGGTACTCTTTGATTCTTTAACTTCAATACCGCGGTCTTTTGCAATGAATGGAGCATTGACCATATTGATACCTTCAATATTTCTTGTAAGAAGCCCTTTTAAGACAGATATGGTAATAGGATCGATTCTTTGGTCCGCCACTTCCCCATTGTATTGAACTTCAACTCCCGTCAGAGGCTCATCTAAAAGTTGGGCAATAAAAATCCCTAGATCTTGCCCTAGTTTGAGATAGGGCCGAATCTTATTAAGACTGTCTGCATCAATAGATGGCATGTTGACTGCGTTGCGAACATTACCATGTGTAAGAAAATCAATAAACTGGTTTGCTACATCGATGGCAACTTTTTCCTGGGCTTCTTCGGTCGAGGCTCCTAGGTGCGGAGTGCAGATTATCTCGTCCATCGTTAATAGAGGACTGTCCATGTCTAAGGGTTCTTTAGCATAGACATCAAGGGCTGCCTGGGCTACTTGTTTTGATTTAATTGCTTCGACGAGAGCGTCGTCGTCAATGAGATTGCCACGTGCGCAGTTGACGATTCGGATGCCGGGCTTGGCTATATTAAATTCTTTAGTGCTGAGTAAAGGCTTCCCATCAAGTGAAGGGGTATGTAAGGATATGTAGTCTGACCGTTTTAAAAGATCAGAAAGTTCGACGATTTCTACACCAATTTTTTCCGCATGTTCCTTAGATATAAAAGGATCGTGAACCAAAATTTTCATATAAAACCCTTTTGCACGTTCAGCAACGATGGTCCCGATTCGTCCAAGGCCGACAATTCCCAAAGTCTTACTGTGGAGTTCTTTGCCCATGAATTTTTTTGGAGCCC
>JABJCF010000415.1 GCA_018665625.1 Nitrospina sp.
ACTCCCAGAAATACGTTTGATAGAATGATTGCTTTTCGGACCCCTTGAGTCCTACGGGCACCCATAACCTCCATGATGACCACAAACATTGGGCAACCCAGAATAAACGAAGCAAAGAGGATGTGAAGTTGAGCTGCAAACCAGGTGAACTTACGATTGCTCATTCCTAGGAATGAATACTCTTCAAACTCATGCTCAGCGGCAGGGCCAATATCTGTTAGGTAGGAGAGATCTTCTTCTTCCTCACCTTCTTCTTCGCCTTCACCAGATTCTTCTCCGCCTTCCTCGCTTTCCTCATCTTCTTCATCCTCTTCGTCTTCTTCATCCTCGTCTGCGTAAGCAACGGATTGAAAACTTAAATTAGAAAATAATGAATTTGAAGATACGGGTAGGAAGGGAGATACATGGCCTAACAGATAAACCATCATCAGGCAGAGTATCGTTTTTAGAAACGGTATTTTTGAAGAATCCTGGTTCATTAACTCCCCTGATAAAAATCTAAATTGTTCAGTTTCATTAAGTACAAAAAACCTTTTTTTTACAACCTTTCAGGCTCTATGGCCTTCAAGAAAGTAGAGAAATATCATACGGGTTGGGCAAAGTCAAGGAGACTTTAAAAGCTGTTACGAATTAAAGGTTTTACTGGATTTTAAGGCGTAAAATCGATGTCTAATTATGTTGGGGATTAGGAGGGTCTAATCTTTACGATCTTCAGCGATATCCAAGGGCATTATAGTCAGGGCAAAACCCATTGCGGCGCTAAAAACCGAAAGAAGCCCTACAAAAATTTGCGGCCATTCGGATTGAATATCTCTAACGGACCAGACAAACAGGAATCCGCCGATAATCATAAGCAACAAACCAATGGCTCTTATTTTCCAGCCGCTCATTTTTCTGCTCCACCTGCTGCGAGGGCTTTCTTCTTTTTATCAATCAGGACTAAATTACGAACATAGATAATAGAACCCAGGCTTTGCCCTACAATAAACACGGGGTCCTGACGATGGATGGCGTAGGTTAAAAGAACAATCGAGCCGCCGATGCTGCAATACCAGAAAGACAGAGGGATAGTACTTTCGCCTCGTTTTTCTGAAATAATCCATTGGATAATAAACCGAGCACCAAATAAGGCCTGGCCGACAAACCCGATTATCATCCATTGTGTTACCGTCATCTAATCCTCCTGAATAATGTCATAATTAATGTGTCTCTTTTTCATCCACCGAATAGCCATCAAATCATGCAATGACGAGAAAAGTCGATTGCGGATATTGTATTTAGATTCCCCGTGAAGACGAGGGTGATGGCTGACTTTAACCTGCGTTACTTTAAATCCTTCCATTTTCATTAAAGTCGGAAAAAAACGGTGCATCCCTTTAAACAGTTTTACATTATCGAAACATTCACGTCTAAATGCTTTCAGAGAACAACCCGTGTCTGCAATTTCTTCCTGGCTCAAGCTGTTTCTAACAGCATTTCCAATTTTAGAAGATACACGCTTGATCCAGGGATCATTTCTTTTAAAGCGCCAGCCACACACAACATCGAATTCTTCCATCTTCTCAAGAAGAAGTGGGATGTCGGCAGGGTTGTTTTGTAAATCGGCATCCAGGGTTACAAAAATTTTACCGCGAGCAGCTTTGAACCCAGCCGCAAATGCTGCTGATTGACCATGGTTGTTTCCAAATCGAATTAGCTTTAATCGGGGGTTATTTTTTTTAATTGAATTGATGATATGGGGGCTTCCATCTGTGCTTCCATCATCCACTAAGATGATTTCATACGTCATGCTCAGTTTAGAAAGTTCTGTTTCAAGTTTTTCTTCAAGCGGAACAAGATTGTCACGCTCGTTGTAAACAGGTATTACAATCGAAATGTCAAGGTCAGGGACGATAGTGTTTGGCATAAAAGTGGTTTTGGAATGTTTTTAAACGTAACTGGGATTTTGAGATTCTGCTGCCAATTGCCCGCAGGCTCCAAGAATGTCAGTGGCACGGTTTTGTCTGATGAAAGCAGAGAAGTTTTTAGTTATTAAATAATCTTGAAACTTGAAAGTTTGTTTGTCATGAGGCGGTCGATATTCAGATGACTCAAATGAATTAAAAGGAATTAAATTTATTTTGCAAGGAATATCCTTTAATAATGCCGCTAGTCGCTGTGCATCTTCATCTGAATCATTGATACCTTCCAGCAATACATATTCGATTGTATGTCTTCGCTGTGGTTTTAACGGGTAATTTTTCAAGCAATCCATCAAAGTTTTAATGGGATATTTTTTGTTGATGGGCATCAGCCGGTCACGTGTCTCATCGTTGGTTGCATTTAAAGAGATTGCCAGATTGATGTGGATATTTTCTTTTTGAAAATCATTTATTTTATCTACCAGTCCCGATGTAGAAACAGTCACCTTTCGTGTGGAAATTCGCATGGCTTCGGGAGCTGTCATGAGGCGCAGAGCATCTACAACTGGGGTTAGATTGTCCAGGGGCTCTCCCATTCCCATGAAAACGACATTGGTTATGGCGTTTTCCTTGCTTAAATCTTCATTGATAGTCATGCACTGGCCGATGATTTCTCCTGCCGTCAGGTTTCTCTTTAATCCCAGGCTGGCTGTAAGGCAGAAGGAACAATTCAAGCGGCAACCTACTTGTGTCGACAAGCATAAAGTTTTTCGGGAATCAGAAGGCATCCATACACTTTCTACCAATGCATCATCTTCAAGTTGTAATAAATATTTGATAGACCCATCTTGCGAGTGAGTTCTACTTTTGATTTTGGGTAAAGAAAAATGAAAGTGATCTGCCAGTTGGCTTCGCATCACTTTTGAAATGTTGGTCATTTCTGAGAAATCGCGATAACCGTAGTGGTAAACCCAGTTGAATATTTGATGAATGCGATAGGGTTTCCAGTCCGCAAAAGTATTCTTCAGATAGGTTTCTGAAGTGCCAATAAAGTTTTGCGTGTTTTTGTCCGTGCTCATTTCCTGAAATTCTGCAATATGTAAAATTGACTTCTGAAACGTTTTTTATTGAAAAAAGGGCAATTATTACCCGGGGACGACCCCGCTCCAAATTTACTAATCTAAATATAACTCATTAAAAAACAATAAACTATAAAATTTGAACCCCTCAGGAAGATTTTTCCTCATTGCAACAGCCTTAAAAACGCGATATTTTTATATCTCCTTGAAAAATAACGTGTCTTTAAAATATTAGATTTTGGCACATTTCCTGAAGTCGAGAGAATGTATGCAAATTGCTAAATGCTTTGAAATATTACATGTTGAGTCCGATGCACCTTGGCAAGTGGTTAAAAAGTCTTATTATAACCTCGCCAAAAGATTGCACCCGGATATAAATCCGCGAAACCCCGATGCAGAATCTAAACTCAAGGAAATCAATCAAGCATTCCAGATTTTGAAATCCCATTTTAAAAATTCCGTGGGTATGAGTCTAGTCAAGCTAGACGCATCACAAAAACCCTGGAATAATTTTATCCAACGAATCCGCCATAATCCCCAACTGAAAAAGCTAAAAGAGGATTGCTCGAAATATTTGTCTCAATTGGATACTTTTGTTTTCCAATTGAATGTTCATAAAAAAATTGAAGTCCCCGTTTCCACAGCTCGTTCGGGTGCCAGTATCGTGATGAAGTCCGGCAGGGAAAAATTTGAAGTGAAAATCCCTTCAGGGGACTGGAACCAAATGTCGATATGCGTTCCTGGAAAAGGAGAATCCAGCCTATTCAGTAAAAAACGAGGCGACCTCATGCTCAACCTTCAGGCCCAGCAGGCAGTCATCTCAGGGGACTCGTGTTTCTCTTATGAAATGACAATTGATAGAACAAAAATTGGCCGGGTTATGACTTTAAACTCATCAGATGGGCCGATCAAATTTGTATTGCCTCGAAATACCGAGAACGGGCAATCATTTTCCTTGAAGTCTAAAGCTGACACGAAGCGCCAACATATCTTGACGGTACGATTGAAGTGATTTTTAAGAGTAAGTAACGAGTGTGTGAATCATCACACCCCCGCTTATAAAGGCAATCACCAGAGTGCAACCTACAAGGCTCAGTAAAGACGGCTGAGGAGCCTCTTCTTTATCCTTGAATATCCATTTGATCCCAAGTGCCAAAGCCACCACAGCCAGCGAAAGCGAAGCCCATGTGAGTTGGTTGATCAGGCTGCTGAAAACAACATTCTTATCCATCTTCCCTAAAACAGCAATCGACCAGGCCAATGGAAACATGCAAAAAAGGTAAGCCCCAAGAAGCGAGTTGTTTTCTTTATTTTTGTATCGGGATATAAAGCGCAATCCAAGAAATACCATTCCACCCATCATGATCCAGGCCGTAAAATCGCTTATATCTTCTTTTCGTTTTTCGTCGCGAATTTGTCTTAAAGCCCCCAGAACATACCGGGAAACTTCATCGTCTTCCATTTCATAAAATCCACCTTCTTTGGTGTCATAGGCGAAAACACGCGCAGATAAAGACTCGGCAGGCAACGCAATGGCGCGGTAGCCATCTTTATCCGCTTGCTCGATTTCCATATAGACGATTCCGCGGTGATATTTAAAATCATATTTTTCAATTTCAAAGAGTTTGCCAGCGTACCTTTTGTTTTCCTGATAAAATTGGTCTTGTACTTTCATCATATCGAAAAGGGCTTGTCTGGCCTGTACATCCGAATCTAATTCGAAAATGTTAGAACAGGAGGTCAGGAGAAGCAGCAAGGCTGCGTAAAGAAATGATCGGGATAATTTAGTCATGGATTAAGAAAAAAGGTAAACGTATAACATAGGTGGAACATAAGAACCACTAAGGAATTTCAAATGATAGCATTTTGGAGCCGGTATGTTTAGCCAATTTAAATTTGTAACAGGAAATAGTAATAAAGCGAAAGAAGCCGGCGAGATATTGGGCATCCCTTTAGAGCAGGTTGAGGTGGAAGGATTATTTGAAATCCAAACCCAGGATCTGGATGAACTGGTTCGCCATAAAGCTCAGCAGGCTTTCGATGCCCTGCAATGCCCGGTATTGGTAGAAGACTCCGGCCTTGTTTTTAGCGCGTGGAAGGGGCTGCCCGGTGCGCTGGTGAAATGGTTTGAAAACACCGTTGGGTGTGAAGGAATGCTGAAGATGCTACATACATTTGATGATCGGTCGGCGACGGCCATTTGTTGTCTGGCTATCCATGATGGGGACAATATTCAGGTGGTTCGCGGAGAGGTGAGGGGGGTTATTGCCAGGAATATTCGTGGGGGTAACGGATTCGGTTGGGATGTCTTTTTTATTCCTGACGGTTATGAAAAAACTTACGCGGAAATGTTGCCGGAAGAAAAAAACGCCATCTCTCATCGAAAGAGGGCGCTGGAAAACCTAAAGAAGATTTTTGAAAATTAAGAAATGTTTTTCAATTGCAGGAAAAGGTGAGTGAAAGATTTTTGGTAAACCGTTAGTTTTTGATAGATGTTTTCTGCATCCTGCTGAGGTTTCTGGTTTATCCGTTGATAATCGTCAGCCATTTCTTTAATGTCCGATTGTTTTTCCATCCAACCGTTTTGAACCGCGGTCTCAAGGCATTGCTCATCGGTTTGGCATGGCAGGTCTTTCCATTCGGCAAAAGCCTGGATAACTTTTATAGTGATGTTGTAAGTATGACCAAAACGCTGTAGGGCAGCGCCTTTGAAATAATCACTTTGCTCCTGCTTGAGAACTTCAACCAATCTTTGCAGGTTCCAGTCTAAATGAGTCAATAAAACTTCTAACTCGGGTGGTATTTTTTCTGACATTTTTTTAGGGAAATTTGTATTTATTAAACCAATTATATTCAACGGGGTATTCTATGGTATAAAAAGTTTTTGTCCATTGCTTTTGCAATAATTGAAATGATATTTTATCGCGATATTCTTTAACTGTTTTTTATTTTTGTTTAATTCTATATGCTTAAACCGTTATGAACGCTGAAGACCTAAAAAATACATTTGTAGATAATGGAGATGGAACCGTTACTTCAAAAGAACATGGATTGATGTGGATGAAATCCGATTCCATGAATGATTTGAAGAAATGGGTCAATTATCAGGAAAGTAAAGATTATGCCCGCGAACTCAGTGAGAATAAATTTGCAGGGTTCGATGATTGGCGCCTGCCTGATAAAGATGAAATGTCAACCTTGTACCATTTGGACTTGAGCAATACAGATCAGTTCGGTAAGACGATCCACATCAGCGACCAATTTGCTCCAGGTGGCGGATTTTCCATGGTCGCTCAGCAGGTGCCAGGTCGTATGCGAACATGGGTTTTAAATATTAGAGACGGGGAGTTCAACCATCCTGAAGGGCTTTGGACTATAACTGAAGCTGCCCGCGCTGTTCGTACAATATAGTTTAAATACCGCTTTTTATTGGAGATAAAAATGAGTGAGGAACTTTATCATCCTCCTGAATCCGTTTCATCTAATGCTCACATAAGCAGCATGGAGCAATACCGTGAAATGTATGAGCGTTCAATTAATTCTCCCGAGGAGTTTTGGGCGGAACAGGCAGATCGTTTTTGCTGGTTTAAAAAATGGGATCAAGTGCGGTCCTATAATTATGACGTGACCAAAGGCGATATCAAGATTGAATGGTTTAGGGGAGGGCAGTGCAATATCACCGCCAATTGCCTTGACCGACATCTTGAAACACGCGGGGATCAGGTTGCCATCTTATGGGAAGGCAATGAGCCTGGTGATAATAAAAGCCTGACTTACAGAGAGCTTCATAGAGAGGTTTGTAAGTTTGCAAATGTTTTAAAAAGCCACGGTGTTAAAAAGGGCGACCGGGTTTCTATTTATATGCCCATGGTTGTTGAACTGGCAGTTGCAATGCTGGCTTGCGCAAGGATAGGTGCAATCCATTCCATTGTGTTTGGTGGATTTTCACCGAACGCATTAGCAGACCGCATTGTCGATTCCTCTTGCACTGTTCTTATTACAACCGATGGTGGATACCGTGGGGCAAAACCCATTCCAATCAAGGCGAATGCGGATGAAGCAATAACCCTTGCTGAAAAACAAGGAACTCTAGTCAAAACTTGTGTGGTGGTCAACCGTGTTGGCGACAAAATCCCGGTCACTATGAAGGAGGGAAGAGATTTTTGGTGGCACGATGAAATGTCCAAAGCGGATCCTGTTTGTGAACCAGAAGCCATGGAATCGGAAGATCCTCTTTTCATTCTTTATACCTCTGGATCAACCGGTAAACCTAAAGGGGTTCAGCACAGCACAGCCGGTTATATGGTTTTCACGGCACTGACCCATCGATATGTATTTGATTACCACAACGGCGATGTGTGGTGGTGCACGGCGGACATCGGCTGGGTGACAGGTCATTCTTATATTGTTTATGGTCCATTGGCTAACGGGGCGACGACTGTAATGTTTGAAGGGGTCCCTACTTATCCTGATGCGGGGCGTTTTTGGGATGTTGTTGACCGATTAAAAGTAACTCAATTTTATACAGCTCCTACTGCCATCCGGGCTCTTATGTCCTGCGATGAAGACTTTCCTGGCAAATATGATCTTTCAACTTTAAGGATTCTCGGTTCTGTAGGAGAACCCATCAATCCGGAAGCATGGCGTTGGTATCACAAACATATAGGGAAGGGCAGGTGTCCTATTGTGGACACTTGGTGGCAAACTGAAACAGGTGGGGTATTGATCACTCCGTTACCGGGGTGTACTCCCACTAAACCTGGGTCAGCCACGCTGCCTTTTTTCGGGGTAAAACCTGTTGTCATTGAAGCGGAGACGGGAAAAGTTGTGGAAGGCAATGGGGTGACAGGTGTTTTGGCTTTGCAGGAACCCTGGCCCGGTCAAATGCGCACCATCTATGGAGATCACGAAAGGTTTGAGGAAACTTATTTCAAACTTTATCCGGGATATTATTTTACGGGGGATGGATGCCGTCGTGATGAAGACGGTTATTATTGGATAACGGGTCGCGTTGATGATGTCATAAATGTTTCGGGACACAGAATCGGAACTGCAGAAGTAGAATCTGCACTGGTATTGCATGAAGCCATCGCTGAAGCTGCGGTTGTGGGTTTTCCTCATGAAATTAAAGGACAGGGGATTTATGCCTACGTCTCTCTAATGGAAGGCGTTGAGCCAGATGAGGAATTGAAAAAGAAATTGGTAAGTTTTGTACGGAAAGAGATTGGTCCCATCGCCGCTCCTGATGTGATTCATTGGGCGCCAGCACTACCTAAAACGCGGTCGGGAAAAATAATGCGGCGTATCTTAAGAAAAATTGCGGCTAACGAGGCAAGTCAGTTAGGAGATGTTTCTACACTTGCAGATCCTTCTGTTGTAGAAACATTAAAAGCTTCTTACGCAGAGATGTTTCCTGAG
>JABJCF010000416.1 GCA_018665625.1 Nitrospina sp.
GTTTCGCCGATGTTCCTGAAGTGGAAACACTGACTCGACATGGCGATATTGAACATGCTCACCATATTTATATTCTTGCATTGCGACTCGAACAACTGACGGTTGATCGAGATGGATTCCTCGAAGCCATGCAGGAAACGGGCATTGGGGTTGCGGTTCATTATATTGCCTTACATCTGCAACCTTATTACGTGGAAAACTACAATACCAAACCACAAGATTATCCTATCGCCTCAAACTATTCTGAGCGCATCCTTTCCATTCCGTTGTACCCAAAAATGTCAGAAGCTGACGTAAACAGAGTCATTGACACGGTACGAACCCTGGTAGAAAAATTCCGCCGCTAACCAGCGTGTCGCTGGACCTAGAAAGTCGATACTCTTAAAGCGAGTTGAAACTTTTCGTGCCTTTTACTATAGTTCACAGATATTTCTCTCAATTCATAAACCCTGTAATGCTGTTTTTTAAAGCATTTTAAATTTGAAAAATGTTAAGCAAGATTAAAATCTGGTTTAAAGGGATCATTGAAAAACTTTTGAGTTGGGGCAAAGACAGCCCTGCCGAAGAAGAGGTCCCGGTACGCAGCCCAACAGAACTTAAAGCACTGGTCGATCGACTGAAAGAAGCATTGCAGAAAAACCCTGAAGATACAAAAATTCTATATGAGCTCGGCGAGGTTTATATGGAGATGCACCGCTACGGCGAAGCCATACCGCCATTACGTGCTGTTGTAAATCAGGAGCCTGAGCATAAAAGCGCACGGTTGCAATTGGGCCGGGCGCAAATGGAAATGGGGCGAGATGATGATGCAGTGGAACACCTCAAAGAAGCCATGCGGCTTGACCCTGAAAGTGAAATAGTTAAGAAAGCCCTTTGTCAGGCCCATTCCAATTTATCTACTTCCTACGGGCGCATGAAAAATCAAATAGAATCGGAAAACCATTTTAAAGAAGCCATAAAAATAATTCCGAGCTTTGGGCCGGCACATTTATCTATGGGAATATGTTATTCCGAGTTGGGTCGTTACAATGACGCGCTCGATAAAATTCAGGATGCCCTGAACTTCGATAAAAACCTGACAGTGCAAGCGCATTACAATTTTGGCGAAGTTTACAGCAAATTAAAAAATACCAAAAAAGCCATCAAACATTATAAAGAAGCGATATCGGTAGACCCTACCGCTTCAATGCCTAACCTGCGATTGGGTATGCTTTATTATAAGTTGAAAAAATTTGATGATTCTATTGGGCCTTTGCGTCGAGCAATCAAGCATAGCCCGAAACACGGAGCGGAAGCATACTTCAAGCTTGGCGCGGCATTGATGAAACTAAAAAGGTATGTGCCGGCAGAAAAACCTTTAAGAAAAGCGGTGGAACTGAGTCCCGATAACGAAACGGCAAACGATACTTTGGCGGAAAATTTATTTCAGATAAGTATGGATGTGAGATACAGCGGCCAACCGGGGGAGGAAATCGATGTACTTCGTGAAGTCGTTTATTTTAATCCAGAACATATCAAAGCCCACGAGCGAATCAGCGATGCTTACAACGAAAGGTTGTCGGGGATAAAGGCCATTACCCATTGCATCATTGCGCAAAGGTTTTTGTCGGAACAAAAATTGTTGAAAGAGTTGTCCCAATCACGCTCTAATCTTGAAGCGCTCTACAAAAAATATAAAACCGGCCCCAACGAATTTAAAAAAGTCATCACCCCCCGTAAACGCTACTTCTAGCGGCCAGCGTGACGCTGGACCCTATGGGTCTATTCCCTTATTGCGATACAATTACTCTCAAGCTTCTGGATTGAGGTTGCTTTTTTGCGCCCTCTTTAAGAAAGAGGGCGTTTAGACATCTGTGCCCATCTGTGTTCATCGGTGGTTAATAATTTTTATAAGCTTCTCCACCGAGCCTGATTGCAGGGCTTGAAAAATCTTTTCTACTTGTTGCGAGAGTTCTCTTTCATCACGGAACTTCAATTCCAGTTTCATCTCATCACTTTCAAAAGCTTCCTGATATTTGAATCGGGTCTTGTCGTCCAGTTTCATTTCATCGAGTGCGCGAGCCACCTGTTTTTTTAAATCAGATAAAACCGGATATCTTTTTTGCTGTAGCGATTGGTGAACGCGATCGTATTTTTGAGGTCGCGTTAGGTCTTTATCGTCCAAAAATTTTATAGTGGCGGGGGCGGAAAAAAAATCTTTTGGAGAAATATTATCGCGTGTGGAAATTTCTTCTACCAATTCGAGCAGGTCGCGCCATTTGTTTGCTCCCGGTCGAGTGATGGAGAAAAATTCTTCAGCGGACTTCTGATCCTCATTGTTCCACGTGAAGAAAACCTGAAAAACTTTGAGAGGAACGCTAGACCGGTGTAATAGTTTTTGTAATCCAGAACTTATCTTTTCGACTAAAATAAGATCACGAAAAATCTTTTTACTGCGTTCCAGTTCGAGAAGAGGCATATACAGATCAATGATGGTGTCTTCTTGAATTCCTTCTGAGACAAGTTTGTTGAGTGTGCATCCTTTCTCAATATCGCTATAATGTCTTAGTGCAAAATTTTCTTTCAGATTCAACACCAGCGCGTCAGTCATGGTTGCAACTAAAAATGCCGGGATGCGGGTAAGGCCTGCTTTAATAGCTGCCCGAACCCGTTTATGGCCGCTAATAATTTTATAAGGTTTGATGTCAGAGCAAACACTAATAGGATGCCGTATGCCGACCTCTTTTACAGAGTCCACTAATTTTTCCGGGCAATTGTCCAACGAGAAGTCGGTCAATCTGTTTTCCCGATCTATATCAGTTAAAAGGACGGATGTTAATTTTTCAGATTCCATGTTTTTAAAAGCAAAAAATATTTTAAGAAATGTTTTATTTTTAATTCTTTCGCCATTGATCCTGGCGGGGTGTTTTGAAAATGTACCTGAGGGAATGGTTTATATCCCATCAGGAGAGTTTACCATTGGAACCAATGAAGAGGACCTGAAAAATCACGCGCTTTCATTGGGGCTCGACAAACCCTGGTATGCCGATGAGTCTCCTGAAAGGCGAACAGACATTCCCGGTTTTTATATCGACCGCTACGAGGTTACGAATTTACAATACTATATTTTTTGTCAGGCGACAGATCGTAAACCGCCTCGCTATTGGAAAGGCCAGAAGTTTCCTGAAGGTCAGGGCAACTTTCCCGTTACGCATGTCAGTTTTTTCGATGCCGCAGCTTATGCGGCATGGGCAGGCAAGCGGCTGCCTCAGGAAATAGAATGGGAAAAAGCAGCACGCGGCCGTGCCGGATATATCTATCCCTGGGGAGACGATTTTGTGCCGGAAATTGCCAACCTCGCCACTTCGCCGCGAAACAAAACAGGGCAGGGCCTAAAGCCTGTTGGTAGTTTTCCAAAATCGAAAAGTGTTTATGGTGTGCATGACATGATCGGTAATGTTTGGGAATGGGTTTGGGACTATTATCAACCCTACCCGGACAGCAATTTTAAATCGGCAGCTTTCGAAAAAAAGCATTATGTTTTGCGAGGCATGTCTTATATGGGGGTGGGACA
>JABJCF010000417.1 GCA_018665625.1 Nitrospina sp.
CCGCATTTTCTTCTTTTGCAAGCTCAGGGCGTCTTTGTCGCCGTGGATCGTCCTCATCGTATTCTTCATCGTCCTCCTCTTCCATTTCTTCCATTAGCTCATCAAGCTTGCGCTCGCGTTCGCGGGCAATGCTTCTTACTTTATATAAGCCAAAAGGAACCAGAAATAGGACGGCAAAAGCAATCCCCATATAGGTGGGATTATCTTGAAGCTGGAGCAGATAGGGTTGGATGAATTCAAAAGCTTCCGTCTCTTCCAGTCCGAATTTGGAGTCCAGTTGAAACCAGATTTCTTTGACAAATTCAAGCGCGACTTGCAGGTATTGTTCAATCATATTTATATTGGAATGGGTTAGAGCGGTGTGAAGTGTAAAATAAACGCATCCTTAAAAACAAAAATGAGGTCATCCGTTTTCCATAAAATTGCTATGACACGATCTCAAAAATCAGTTGCCGGTTGAGCAATAAATGACCGCGTCACAGACGGTTTTATTTCGGCATTAATATTAGCATAAAAATCCAGAAAAGCAGTGAAATTAATTAGTTGGAGGAAATTGGGGTGCTATAATCGGGTGGAAGTTCAGTGCCGAAATTAGGGACAAAATGAGAAAATATTGCCGACTTTTGAAATATTCGGTCTCCATAGAAGGAACGGATATTTTTCGATTAAAAGAGTTCAAATGGAAAAACTCAGCGTAACCATTATCACAAAAAATGAAGAAAAAAATATCGGTCGCTGCCTGGAAAGCTTGAAATGGGTCGATGAAATTGTGGTGGTGGATACAGAAAGTAGCGACCGAACTGTAGAAATTTGCAAACAGTACACAGATCAGGTTTTTAGCGAGACCTGGCATGGCTACGGCAAGCAAAAGAACATTTGCGCTTCTCACACCAGGAATCGATGGGTGTTAAATATAGACTCTGATGAGGTAGTGACTCCCGAATCGGCTGAAGAAATCCAGAAAGTCTTAAGAGAAGGGCCCCAACATTCTGTTTATCACCTTCCGCGGAAGAACTATTTTGGGGATTATTGGGTGCGGTTTGGTGGCTGGTATCCAGACCGAATATTGCGATTGTACGATAAGGAAAAGGTTGCTTTCAGCGAAACCCAGGTACACGAAAGACTGACCCCCGATGAGAATGCTGGCACGCTAATAAATGCTTTGGTGCATTATTCTTACCTGGATGAAGAAGACTATATTCAACGTCAGGATCGCTATTCAACGCTCTACGCCAAAGAGAAAATGGCAACCGGATTCCGCGCTAACTGGACGCACGTGTATCTCCGCCCTCCATTCATATTTTTTAAAAATTATGTTTTAAGGCAAGGGGTTAGGGATGGTTTTCTAGGTTTATTCTTAGCTAAGAATGCTGCGATTTATACCCACCAAAAGTATTTAAAAACTCGCCCTTCTAAATAATTCTCTCCCTTTCCGGGTTTGCCATAATTCCTATTTCTGTTTTCGATACTTATGTAAAGGTCTCTGCTAAAGAGGGAGTATAAAGGCAAACCCTCCAGCCCCCCTTGTCAGGTGGGATCATTTAATCTCCTCCCCAGTCATCTTACCTGGGCTACCTCTTCGGGGCACGAATGCTAAGGAAAAATATAATGCAGGGGGACTTTTTAATTCTCCAATCTAGAAGCTTTAGAGCCATGGTATCGCCCTAAATGCTTTGACCTATTGGCCGTGGCGGCTCCGCCACAGATGTGTTAAAGTATTGCCAGTTTAGGATTTTACCTCGAAATCGGCCCTTCTTTAGTTTTACTCGGTAGCCTGATTTTCCCCCTGTTGATAATTGAAACCAAGAGGCATTCGGTTTGACCAAAACGCAATTAATGGTGTTGATGACTCCGGTCATTTTGTTTTCCTTGACGGTCCATGAATATTCGCATGGCAAAATGGCGCTTCTTCTCGGGGACGATACTGCGCAACGGTTGGGTCGGCTTTCATTCAATCCATTAAAACATCTCGATATTACCGGGGTATTATTTTTCTATTTTGTCGGTTTTGGCTGGGCCAAACCGGTTCCGGTCAATGGAGAAAACTTTCAGAATCCCCAGCGGGATATGATGTATGTGGCGATAGCCGGGCCGCTAGCAAACATCGCTATGGCGGTGGGTTGCAGCTTTTTTATTCGTTTGATATCGCCTGAGTTTTCTTATTTGTTTGTTATTTTAGCTTATGGTATATGGATCAATGTCGCTTTGGCGGTCTTCAACATGCTGCCGGTTTATCCTTTGGATGGGTCCAGTGTGCTGAAAGGAATGGTTCCTGGAAGCGTTGCGGAAAGGTTGACCAGTCTGGACAAGTTTGGAGCATTCCTGATTTTAGGTGTTTTCCTACTCGATCAATTTGCTGATACAGGTATTCTCGGAACTATTTTGATGTATCCCATTAACTACTCGGTACTATTCCTCAGTCAGGAAACGTTCCCAATGATTATTGAAGTATTGAAGGCGAGTTTCGCCAGATGAATTATTGCCCATGAAACGAATATTGAGCGGTATGCAGCCTTCGGGAAGGCTTCACCTTGGCAACTATTTTGGTGCGCTGAAAAACTGGGTGGATCTGCAAGACGACTTTGAATGCTTTTTCTTTATTGCCGACTGGCACGCCCTCTCTTCCCTTTATGAAGACCCTCGTAAGATTAAGGAATTTTCACACGAGGTGGCGGTGGATTGGTTGAGTACCGGACTGGACCCTGAAAAAAGCACATTGTTCCTTCAGTCAAAAATCCCTGAGCATGCGGAGCTGCACTTGATTTTATCGATGATGGTTCCTGTCCCCTGGCTTGAGAGGAACCCTACTTACAAGGAAAAGCAGGACGAGATTAAAAAAGTTGATATGAGTACTTATGGCTTTCTGGGATACCCCGTATTGCAGACAGCGGATATTGTTTTATACCGGGCCGATTATGTTCCTGTCGGAATTGATCAGGCTCCGCATCTGGAATTGTCACGAGAAATTGTTCGGCGGTTTCATCATCTCTATAAGAAAAATGTTTTCATAGAGCCGGGTGCGAAAATATCGGACATTCCTAAACTGAATGGACTGGATGGCAGGAAAATGAGCAAGTCTTATGACAATGCGATTTTTCTTTCTGATAATGAGAAAGAGGTTACAAAAAAAGTAAAACAGATGCTGACCGATCCTGCACGAGCCCGCAGGGATGATCCGGGAGACCCTGAAGTTTGTAACTTGTACCCTTTTCATAAAATTTACTCCCCTCAATCGATGCAGGATGAAGTGGCAGAGGGGTGTCGGTCGGCTAAAATCGGTTGCGGTGATTGTAAAA
>JABJCF010000418.1 GCA_018665625.1 Nitrospina sp.
ATGCTTCCAGAGTTGCTTCATTATCTGGGAACAGAGTTTTCTCGTCGCCGATCACTTCTACTTTAACGATATTGCCAAGCCCTGCCTCTCTTGCCAACTCACAAGTCATCACCGCTTCTTTAACGGAATAGCAACCAGCGGTATTGGGCAAAAATGTGTAGCGCTTAGGGTCGAGATGGTTGAGGATGGAATCTTTATTTTTATCCAGCTCAATGCGGCGTACAGCCAGAGTCACCATTTCCGCACCGGAAATTTCTATGGCCTGCCGGGCTTCGTCAAAGCCTTTGTATTTTCCTGTGCCGACAATCAACCTGGAATGAAAGGTTTTATCCCCTATCTTCATGAATTCTTTATTGTTGCTCATAATCTCCAAACATTAAAATGAAAATATTGATTAAATGCCGCCTCCGACTGCATGAACGATTTCAACCTGGTCGTTTTCTTTAATAGTGGTGGAATCGTATTTTGATCGGGGAACCACTTGCTGGTTCAAAGCCATCGCAAAATTGGGTGCCTGGATATCCAGCTCTTTTACCAGATCAGCCAGATTCTGGCTTTCTTTTATTTCTCGTTTTTCCCCATTGATGGTCAATTCCACGAAAAATTCTCCGAAATAAACAGGTAACAGGTTTTTTTAAACCTTTGAAAAACCTAACCGATAATAAAGTAAAACCTAGAAGAGGAAAAGAACAGGAAGGCATAAAAAAAGCCGCATCCCGACCCAACAGGGAAATGCAGCGTATCTTTTCAGATGGCTTCACTTCCCTTCGCTGGTATGATCCAGATCAGGTTCAAAGGGTCGTCCAGAAAAGGACTCTCAGTTTAAAAACGCCCCTAGTGATCGTGTTACGATAAGATTATTTCATATTTAACACAAGTCAAGTTATATTGACGAAATAATAAAAAAGAGTAGTATTCATTTTATGAAAAAACTAACGGTTTGGCGTTTATTAATAGGGATTCTTATGCTCAGCACCTGGGCTTGCGCTACGGTTCCCAATACCGTAAATCCCTATTTTGAAATGCCACCTGAACATATGCTGAAAGCCGAGCGAGAATTATTTGCCCTGGCATTGCAGCAACAAAAAAATAACAAGCTGGATTCTTCAATAGACCTCTGGAAACGCTTTTTAACAAACAACCCCAGGTCATTTCGAGGTTATAACAATCTGGGAATGGCGCACTACACAAACGATCAGTTATCCCCAGCCATTTCCGCTTTTGAAACTGGGTTAGCTCTCGAACCTATTGATTCCAAGATAAAAAATAATTTAAAGAGAACCTTGCGGTTTCAGGTAACGCTATTACGTGAGAACAAAGACTATGATGCCGCCATTCATTTTTTAAAACGCATCACAGAACTTTCTGTAGAACCCGAACGGGAAAAAGTGGCGTTGGAAATTGAAACTTTGGAAGATCGTATTTTTGAACAAGTAAAACGGTCCAACACTCTTGAAGACTACGAAGTCTTTGTCGCACGCTACCCCAATAGCCCCAAGAATTCCGATGAAGCCCGTCGCCAGATTGCACGGATGAAACCCCAGCAATCGCCTATGGGCGAAATGCCAAACATGGAAGAAAGCAGCCCCTCAACCCCACCAGATATGAGACTGGAACCTTTTGTCCCTGAATCGATGGAAACGCCGAAGTCTTCCATGCCAGATACAGTAATCAGTGAAGAGACCATCGAGATTGTGGCTGAGCCAAAAATGGGATCGGAAGAAAAGACCAGTGAATTTCCTGAAGGCGAGCCTTCAATGGATCCCGAGCCCGTGGTTATGGATGAGCCTCCTGCCAAAGAAATGGAGCAGGAAATGGCGGCAAAACCCAAGATGGCTGAGGAAAAATCTGAAATGAAAAAGCAGCCAGAGCCTGTAAAAAAGGCGGCGGTAAAGCCGACTAAGAAAGTAAAGATCACTACAAAAACCACACCGCTTCGGGTTCGCTCAGACCCATCCAGTAAAGCTGAAGTTATTGCGCAGTTGCCCACTGCCACGATTGTGCCTATGCTTCAAGAAACCGGGCAATGGTATCAGATCGAATATATGCCTGGAAAAAAAGGGTGGATATCTAAAAGGTATTCCAAACTGGTCAACTGACTTTTTTCTTCAATTCCCGGTACATCAGCAGTTCCTCGGTTCAAAGTTTCCCCCTTCCCACAACTTATTTTTTTCTTTTAACTGCACGACGTAAGAGAAAAGTTAAATTCAGGTTATAATAATTCCCCTTAGGCTAGGAAACAGATTTTCTTAAAATGGAAAACTCTTTTTAATTTTTCGATTGTGATTTTAAAATGAATTTTGATTCCTACAATCCCGAAAATTTCTATGATGAATTTTTTGAGAAACCGGGCCAACCTAGAGCAGAAGTTAAAAAGCTGATTGATCGAATCAATTCTTTTCCAAAAGAAGAACTAACCAACCGACAGAAAGCTGCTGAAGCAGCATTCATGCAGATGGGGATAACTTTTGGGGTCTATGAAGACCAAAAAGGTTTGGAGAAAATATTTCCCTTCGACATAATTCCACGGATTATCAACGCGCGTGACTGGGACATGATTGACCGCGGTGTGAAACAAAGGGTTTTCGCACTCAACCAGTTTATTGACGATGTTTATAATGATCAAAAAATTATAAAAGATGGGGTGATATCAAAAGAAATTATTTTTTCTTCTGTTGCTTACCGCAAAGAATGCCAGGGATTAAAACCGCCGAAGGGAATTTGGTGCCATATAAGTGGTATCGATTTTGTCAGAGATGATGAAGGGCAATTTTTCGTTCTTGAGGATAACCTGCGCTGCCCTTCTGGAGTTTCATACGTATTGGGCAACCGAAGGGTTATGAAACATACCCTTCCTGTTGTATTTGAGTCCTTACCTATTCGACCTGTCGATGATTATTCCCACCGCCTTGCTGATACACTTCGAAACCTGATTCCCGACTCGATTTTAAAACCCAATATCGCAATACTCACTCCCGGAATTCACAACTCAGCTTATTTCGAGCATTCGTTCCTGGCCCAACAAATAGGAGAAGAGCTGGTTGAAGGGCAGGACCTGGTGGTGATGGATGATTTTGTATACATGAGGACGACAAAGGGCTTCGAAAGAGTCGATGCCATTTATAGAAGAATTGATGATGATTTTCTGGACCCGACCGTGTTCAACCCCGATTCGTTACTAGGGGTACCAGGGATTATGAAATCTTACCGTGCCGGCAAAGTAGCCTTAGCCAATGCACCGGGGACCGGTATTGCAGATGATAAAGCGATTTATTCATTTGTTCCGGACATCATTAAATATTACACCGGCGAAGACGCTATTATTCCCAATGTCCCAACCTTTCTGTGTGAGGATGCGAAGCATCGACAACATGTCATAGACAATATTGAAAACTTTGTTGTCAAACTCACGCACGGCTCTGGAGGATACGGCATGTTGATTGGTCCTTTTTCCACCAAAGAGCAACAGCGGCAAATGATTGAAAACATCAAAAAAGAACCGCGCAATTATATTGCTCAACCGGTCATACAACTTTCCCGCGTTCCCGTGATCGTAAAAGATAATTTTGAAGGCCGACACATCGACCTGCGACCTTACGTCTTATATGGAGAAGATATTTATGTTCTTCCGGGAGGACTGACTCGAGTAGCCTTGGAAAAAGACTCTCTGGTGGTAAACTCCTCGCAAGGCGGAGGAAGCAAAGATACCTGGGTTCTGGCAGATGAACCAAATTAGATTCGAGTGAGTAGAGGACCATGTTAAGTCGAGTTGCAAATTCTATTTTCTGGATGAGCCGCTATCTGGAGCGGGCTGAGAATGCTGCGCGACTGATTGAAACTCAGTTGCATATGCTTCTGGACCTGCCTTCTTTAAGAGAAAATCCTAATGCATGGAAACCCCTGGTAGATATCACCGGTGACGGGGATTATTTTTCCGAAAAGCTGGGGAAACCCACTATGGAAAATGTAATGTTCTTCCACACTTTTTCCAACGATTACCCTCACTCCATCAAATCTTGCCTGACCGCCGCCCGGGAAAATGCGCGGTCTGTCCGGGAGGTGATCCCTTCTGAAATCTGGGAAACAATCAACAAACTTTATCTTGAAGTTTCGGGCAAGGGAACAAGTTCAAAAGCTTTTAAAAACCCACATAAATTTTATTCTGATATTAAAATGGCGAGTCACCTGATAATAGGAATCGCCTATACAACCTTGTCCAGAGGTGAGGCTTGGCATTTCGCACAGTTGGGCAGGTATCTGGAAAGAGCCGATAAAACATCGCGTATTCTCGATGTAAAATATTTTATTATTCTGCCCAGGTTGGACGATGTGGGGACTTCGATGGACAATGTGCAATGGTCGGCACTTTTAAAATCTACAAGCTCCTTCGAGATGTATAGAAAAAAATTCAACCTGATCAGTCCAAAAAATATTGTCGACTTCCTGATTTTTGACCGGGAGTTCCCCCGGTCAATAATATATTGCGTCAACCACTCTGAACAATCTCTGTTCAGGATCACAGGCACGCCAACTGGCGCATTCAATAATGAATTGGAAAGGCAGTTTGGAAAGCTTTCAGGCAAACTCAACTACTCCAACGTTGATGAAGTAATGTCAATCGGTCTGCATGAATTTCTGGATGGTATTCAATCCGATTTAAATAATCTGGACAAGGCGATTTTCGAAAACTTTTTTGAGGTCAAACCATTGACTGACAATCGTAGTTCCGGGTTTCAAAATCAATGATTTTTTGTTTGCGATAGAGACCGGGAAAAAAGTTTACCAATAATTATCCCGGCAAAGATCCAGCGTGAGCGGAAAGTCGGGGTTCTCTTCGAGCGGGGGCACTCGCATCGATTCTTTAAAATGTCCCATGGGTTGAAAACGTGCCAGCCGCCGACCCGCGGCTACGTTTTCGTTGACCGGCTGGGTTTCTGGGTTTCTGCCTCCCGGATGGCTGACATGATAGGTGCAGCCCCCGAGGGAACGCTCGTATCGAGTGTCGATAATGTCAAATACCAAAGGCGTATGCACTGGAACCGTAGGGTACTGGCTCGAAGGCGGTCCCCAAGCTTTGAATCTTACTCCGCCGACAAATACGCCGCTTTCGTCTGTTGGTTTCATGGGAACCCGGCGCCCGTTGCAGGCAACCACCTGTTGAGATTCTTTGAGCCCTTCCACTTTGACCTCTAGACGTTCGATGGAGGAATCGACGGAACGACTCACGGAGCCCTGATACATTTCTTCCCCCAGCACCGTCCACGGTTCGAGTCCCATGCGCAATTCCATATGGATTTGTCCGATCTGTAGCGAACCATATTGCGGAAACCGAAATTCCCAAGAAGGACGGAACCAGTCTAGCTTGAGAGGGTATCCACCCAATTGCAGTTCGCGAACAACGCTTTTAAAATCTTCCCAAATGAAATGCGGCAACATGAAACGGTCGTGCAGTTGTGTTCCCCAGCGGATCAGGTTTTTCCAATAGGGGTTTCTGCAAAATTGCGCAACACATGCGCGAATCAAAAGGGCCTGCAGTAAATTCATTTGTGGGTGAGGGGTCATTTCAAAACCGCGCAGTTCCACGAGTCCTAATCGTCCCGCCTCGCCGTCAGGACTATACAATTTGTCAATGCAGATTTCGGTTCGGTGCGTGTTGCCGGTAAGATCCACCAGGATGTTGCGAAACAAACGATCGACCAGCCAATAAGGGAAGGGACCGCTCTTAGGGATTTTCTGGAACGCGATTTCCATAGCATACAGGGAATCCAGTCGGGCTTCGTCGATACGCGGCGACTGACTGGTCGGGCCAATGAAGGTCGATGAAAAAAGATAGGACAGCGAAGGATGGTTCTGCCAGAAAGATAACATGCTGCGCAGCAGATCCGGACGCATCAGAAAAGGGCTTTCAGCAGGTGTCGGTCCGCCCATAACAATATGGTTACCCCCGCCGGTGCCAACACGGCGCCCGTCCATTAGAAATTTTTCCGAAGTAAGACGCGCCTGACGGGCTTCCTCAAAAACAGTCTGGTTAATTTTGACCAACTCCTGCCAGCTTTCTGCGGGTTGAACATTGACCTCAATCACGCCAGGGTCTGGCGTCACCTTGAAACGCTGGACCCGCATATCGTGAGGAGGTTCATAGCCTTCCAACACCACGGGAGTTTTTAACTTACTGGCTACGGTTTCGATGGCGGCGATAAGATCAAGAAAATGTTCCAGATATGAAATCGGCGGCAGAAAAATATGCAACGTTCCATTGCGCACTTCCATACTGATTGCTGTGCGGACCAAGCCAGCACTCGGATGTCCGGGGTGTTCCGGTTTGATTTTCAGTCTCTGGTTAATGGTTTGGTGAAGAGCGCTCCAGCTAGGCAGCCAATTAGCTTCCTGGAAATGACTGGGCTGGCTTTCCAGTTCGTGGGCTCTTTCTTGATCAAACGGCAGATTTTTGAGCGGAAGACGCAGACCGACTGGAGAATCTCCTGGAGTCAAAATTAAGTTTTCCGTGCGGAAACGCCATGTGTTACTGATCCAGCAGTTTTCCACGGAGAAAAAATGCAAGGGCAATACAAAGCCAACGGGGTCGTTCAGATTTTTTTCGAGTAATTTTTGCAACCGCAACCGCTCGGTTTTTTCATAAAGGTCTGCTTTGAGAATCTCTTTCTCTAAGGGCAGTTTTTGTTCCTGCCAAAGATAATAGGGAGAATCTTCGTGCGCAGGGATGATGAATCGACTCGGTATGCCCAGAGCTTTGGAAAATTCTTCCATAAACTGTTTTGCCGTATTGATGTCATGGTCTTGATTTTTCTCGATGTCAGCAAGAAGTTTTTCATTCTTCCAGATGGGTTCGCCGTCTTTTCTCCAGTGACAGCCGAGGGCCCAACGCGGCAGAGGTTCTCCCGGATACCATTTGCCCTGGCCGTAATGAAGCAGGGCTCCAGAAGAGAAACGACGCTTCAGGCGTAACAGCAAATCGTTTGCCAACCCTTTCTTTTTGAGGCCAAAGGCTGCCGTATTCCACTCTTCACTTTCCCGGTCATCGATGGACACAAACGTGGGTTCCCCGCCCATGGTCAAATTGAATCCCATTTGTTTTAAATCTCGGTCAACTCTTTCACCAAGAGAATCGATTTCCGCCCACTCGTTTTTGCTGAAAGGTTTGGAAACCCGGCGGTCTTCATGAATACGTTCCACCGTCATCACGTGATGCAATTTAGATTCGCAGGAGTCCAGTAATGCTCCCGAAATAGGCGCAGCACTGGAAGGGTTGGGTGTGCAGCAAAGGGGAATATGCCCCTCTCCGGTGAGTAACCCTGAGGTCGGATCAAGCCCTATCCAACCCGCTCCCGGCAGGTAAACTTCAGTCCATGCGTGCAGATCTGTAAAGTCTACCGCAGTCCCTGACGGCCCATCAAGTGCCTCCTGATCAGGCTTTAATTGGATCAGGTAACCTGAGGCGAATCGGGTTGCCAGCCCACGATGCCGAAGTACCTGGCATAGCAACCAGGCCATGTCCCTGCAGGAACCACTCTTCAAACTCAAAGTTTCTTCGCAAGATTGAACACCAGGATCGAGCCGGATAATGTACTTTAGCGTTTGGTTCAAATGTTGATTGATCTCGACCAGGAAATCGTTGGTGCTTTGTTTCTTTCTTGGCAGGGTTTTCATAAACTTCCGCAATAGAGTGCCCTTTTCTTTAATTTCAAGATAGGGAATCAGCTCCTCGGCAAGCCAGGGTTCGTATTTGAAGGGAAATTCGGTCGCACTCTCTTCCAGGAAAAAATCAAAGGGATCGAACACGTTAATTTCGCTGATCAAATTCACTTCGATTTGGAATGTTTTGGTTTTTTTGGGGAAGACCAAACGTGCCAGGTAATTGCCGAAAGGGTCCTGCTGCCAATTGATATAATATTTTTCGGGAACGACTTTAAGGGAGTACGAGGGAACCGCCGCCCGGGTATGGGGGGCGGGACGAAGCCGGATAATCTGTGGTCCAAGACGAACCATCTTATCGTAGGAATATTTCGTCAAGTGATGTAACGCAACTCGCACAGTCATAGGCTATTCCATTGAAAAAAAATGATTATTTTCCACAGCTTAAGTTTGAGCTTGTTATTATAGAATAATAACTGTAAAAATTTTTATTTACTAACAAATAATCGAAACGGAAAATGTCCGGAGAAATTCTCGCACTTAACTTTGACAGCATGAGCTCTCCTTCAATAAAGCTCAAGGCCGATGAAAGTTCCAAGGCCTCTAAAACTCCGGGTAGAGGGGTTGGCTGGTATCCCAACGATGAACATGGGGCCTCTCTCGTAAAAGATGCCATGGCGCATGACACCCAGGCCCTTCTAAACACATTCAAGGATGGAACCAGTTTTCGTTCCACCCATTTTATGTGCAAGATGAGAGGGGAAGGGAAGGAATATACCCAGCACAACACGCAACCGTTTAGGCGCAGTTTGGGCGGCTATGACTGGCTTTTCTTACACAACGGTCATTTAGACCGGGCTGCATTGAGCAAACTTCATAGCGATCCGTCCGGTCTTATGGAACCTGTGGGGGATACCGATTCCGAACTGGCGTTTTGTTTCTTGCTGGGCAAACTTCTTGCTGAGTCCTCGAAAGGTTTAGCCGACATCAAGGGCCACGAAATTTTTACATGGATGAAGACACTGGACGAATTGGGGGCCTCCGACTTTGTTTTTACCGATGGCAGAAGTCTGGCTGTTTACCATGGAAAAAATTCGGAACGTGACCTTTATTTTCATAGAATGTTGCCTTCTGAAGAACCGCCTGTTTTTGAGTCCGACCTGGTTTCCCTAAGCTTGGAAGACCCTCGCGATTCATTGCGCACTCTTTTTCTGGTTTCGTCTTTTCAATTAGACGAGGCTACCTTCCAACCTATGGAACCCGGGCGTCTTATTATCGTCCGTAGAGGGGCAGTTCACTGGGATAGTCTGCCTGCAGACACAAAAACCAAGGAAGCGGCTACCATTGACGAAAATATCCTGATAGAAAATGAAGAGGTTGAAAAGGCAACTGAGCTGTTCGTTTCTCAGCAGCAGGAACAGTCTCAAACCAGTGCGCAAATGGTTGCTGAAGAACCCACCACTACAGAAAGCTTTTCAAATATCATCAATATTAAGTCTTTGACCCATGCTTCGGATGGGGTTCCGTTGGAATACCGGTCCTATGACATTTCCCACCTTACCGAATACCATTATTCCCTTCCGGTCGAGCGCAGTACCCATGCCTTTCGTTTGAAACCCATGGAAGACTCGATTCAGGAAGTGATCCAAGCCACGCTGGAACTTTCGGCCAATGGCGAACTATTGCAATTTGAAGATGTATTCGCGAACCATTCGATTCATTACGATATCACTCATCCCTACACAAAACTTTTAATCAAAGCCAAAAGCCAGGTCAAGGTCTACTCCAGCCCCCCGGACGATCTTAGCCCCGCTATGCGTCGCTCCCAGATTCCACTCGTGTGGATGCCGTGGCAGCGACAGATGATGCTTCCCTATCTGCTGCCTCCCGAACTTCCGGAAACGCAACTCCGGGAGTTGACGGACTTCGCCATGAGTTTTGTGAAGCGAAACGATTCCCATTTGATCGACAGCCTGATGGACATTAATAAGAAAATTTATGAAGACTTCGCATACGTTCAGGGCATTACCTTTAATGAAACCACTGCGTTTGATGTTTTCTCTATAAGAAAGGGTGTGTGCCAGGATTTTGCCAACCTTTTCATATGCCTGTGTCGCCTGTTAAATATTCCTGCGAGATACCAGGTGGGATATATTTTCACAGGAAGCAAATATGAAAACAAACTCCAAGCCGATGCCTCCCACGCCTGGGCGGAGGTATATCTGCCATTTTTAGGCTGGCGCGGCTTCGATCCCACCAACGGCTGCATGGTAACGCAGGATCATATACGCGTTGCCTGCGGAAGAAACTACCGAGATGCCACGCCCGTCAGTGGAACTATTTTTAAAGGTGGAGGGACCGAGCAACTCAAGGTCGAAGTCCAGGTTAAGGAAGTTTCTGTTTGAGCTGGTTTTATTGAACCTCACCCCTTCCTTGGCTTACGTTCTTTTTTTAAGGAATAAACTTTAAACCCTAGATATCTTTTCTTATATCAAATTCTTAGCCCGGAAAACTGCAAGCATTTTATCTTGACGCTTATTAAAAACTTTGTAATATATTCCTTCATAATTTCGACCAATTACTAAACCAACCTGAAATAAATTATGACCACAATTACGACAGAAGAATTAAACCCCTTAATCCAGAGTGAGTGGGATTATATCGAATCTAAAAAAGGTGAATGGAGCCTGCTGGAAGGTGAGCAGGATATGGAAGTTTTGGAGCATGTGTTGCGTTGCATTCTTCATATGGATGTTACTGCTGAAAAGCCACTGGAATTTAAAGAATGTGTAAAAGTACAAAACCCAGATGGCGGATGGTCGAAGGAATCGCATACAGAAAAGACCTCTATGTGGATCACTACTTTTGTCGGGCTAAAACTATGCCGTGGGAATATGGTTATTAAAGATCCTGAAATCCAAAGCACCGTGGACAAAACCCTGGAATATGTTTTATCCATGCAGGAGGATGACGGGCATTGGTCGGATGAAGAGTGGTCGCATTTAGACACCACTTGTTCTGTCACCTGCTTTCTCACTATCTACCAGGTTACGCAAGATAAAAAAGACAATGAACGTATCAACAAGGCACGAATCCGCGGGTTCGAATATATTTCCAATTGGCAAAAAGACTCTGGGTTATGGAAAGATGACACCTTCCATCCAGCGGGAATAGAAACAACCGCTCACTTGATGCAATACACTCTCGTGCCAGCCTATTTCATGGATGGGATCGAGTTCGCAAAAAAGATGTGCCTCGAAGCCGCCGACTCCTTAATAGCCGAACAAGCTAAAGACGGTAGCTGGGATAATGAAAACACCGATCACACGATGGATGCCTGCCGGAATTTGATGCTGGTTTCAGATACCTTTGAAGCTAAAGAAAAGTATGCTCCGATAATTGAAAAAGGGGTTCGCTGGTTGATCGATATTAAGAATGAACAAGGGTGGGGAGATTTTCCCGATGAACCCAGCAATGTAGAGCGTACCGCAGATGGACTGGACACTTTACTCAAATATCGAAGGTTTCGCAGCGATGCACCCATGGCGCACTTCTGGGCTTTCAGCAAATAACCCTCTACGAGGGAAATAGGTCCAACTTATTCTCCTATTAGCAATCTCAGGCTTCTAGAAGTAGTTAAAGCACGAAACCATTCCCCATAAACCAATTAGGCAAATAGTGGAAGCAATAATATTACTTGCAGGTTACGGTTCGCGGTTGGATAGAGGCGACCTGCCGCATAAATCACTTTTACCTTTTGGTGAAGAAACTCTTCTTTCGCGACATTTAAAATGCCTGAAAAATCTGGGCATTCAAAAGGTCCACTTGATTCTTGGGCATAACGGAGAGGCGGTAAAAAGTTATGCCCAGAGTTTAAAGCTTGGATTGCAACTTCACTTTATAGACAACCCGGTTTACCTCACTACTGGAAATACCCTTTCCATGGTGATGGGACTTCGCCACTGCAATAGTGAAACATTGGTTCTGGATGGCGATGTTCTGTATCCCCAAAAAGCATTGACGGATTATGTAAGAAACGCCAAGCTCTCTTCCTTTGCATTGGTTCCTACAGATATTGATGATGAGGAATGTGCCAAGGTTTTATTAAAACCTTCAGGAGCCATTCATGCATTCATTACCAAACGCGCGTTAACAGATGACGAGCGATCGGGTTTCGGGTTTGGAGGTGAAGCGATTGGATTTTTCATGCTTTCAAAAAAAGATGTCCCTCGTTTTGTTGACTTATATGAAAAAATGGAAGAAGAGTTTCGTCCCGTTTTATGGGAAATTCCATTCACCGAGTTTGCTAAAACCACCGTTCTTCATCCCTGGCAAGTTACCGAGAAAGGTTGTTTTGAAATAGACACTCAGGAAGATTATTCCCAGGCATTAAAAAAGTTTGAATCGGAATCCAACCATTACCAGCTTTAAAACCCACTTCGCGGGAGGAAATGGGTCAGTACTTTTTAATGAAAACCGAAACAACCCGCTACGCTTCTCAAAATAGGCTAAAGCTAGCCCCCCCCTTAAACCAAATTACATTATTTTAAAAATACCCATTTCGCGTTGAAGGATTTGATATTTTTAATGCGAAAAAAATTGATCATGTGTAAATTTTTACAACCTCATTGAAAAATATTCATACTCCCTTCCTGCAAAAATTCAGAGCGATAAATTTGGTTTCTTTTTTTAATAAACTTTTTTTGTTTTCAAATGCAGTGAAAAAACGGTAGTTAGACTTACAAGTTCTTCACACAAAAATTTCCCACCTAAAATTGGCATACCTCTTGCTTTAAAATAAATACCCTGGACAAGTATTTGATACGGGTTGCGGATCTTTTTAGACCGCAACCTCCAGGGAACTAATTAATTACGTTTTAAGGTGAAACATATGGAAGGTATCAATGGGCTCGTGGAGTTTTTTTCGCAAAAGGTTTTTATAATTTCATTCGGACAAATCGGATTGATGTTTCTACTGTGTTTCTTTTGTCTGTTTAGTGGAAAATATAAAACAGGTCTGCTGTTATCTTATTTTTTCATTTTCTACTGGGGTTTTGTATCTAACCGAGGGCATTGGCTCGAACTGTTTGGGGATAATGGTACCGGGCTGGTACTTTATCTATTTAGCGCAACCGCAATTGTATTGATGGGAGTGATCAGCATTTTTCAGGAAAATCACTAGTATGTCGCGATACCGTAATAAAATGGCAATCCCATAGTTGAGAACTCTAAAATATATATGAATTTAAGCTAATTTATCAGGAAGTTGCGCCGTAACGTTTTATATAGATCATAGATTTGGGAGTTCATATGCTTTTTCTAGATGAAATCAGAAAAGTGACAAAAGACACCCCTGTTTCTGCAGATCAAAGAAACCGACCCAAGAGGGTATTTAAGGAGCAGCGCAGGCGGTCGCCCTTAAATGATCAAGAGGGTAATAAAAAATCCAAGCACTTCATAGGTAGAATTTGCAGAATAGACGAACAAGTCTAACTCCACTACCGTGAGTCGGATTTAAAAAAACCTCCCTACCCAAAAACACTCGCCGCCCACTCTCCTGGGAGTGTGTATCAACAACCCTAACGTAAAAAGCTCAAGAGGATCTTACGCAATATGGGAATAGACCCATTGTACCCCTTCGGGGCATGAAAGCTAAGGTTGGGTTACCACACCTACGGCGGTTCGCCGCCATTTTGGGGTTGAAATCTGCTGTATCTTCAACTAAAATCAGGGTTATTAAGGAGAAAATTGATGACCATTGATGAAGTACGACAGATCATTTTGAACATTCTTGAGGATATCGCTCCCGATGAGGATATCAGCTCAATTGACGATAATACCAAGTTAAGGGATCAGATTGATCTGGATTCCATGGATTTTCTGGATATCGTGATGGAACTTAGAAAACGTTTCAATATCGAAGTGCCAGAAAAAGACTACGAACATCTAGCTACATTAGCAGGTTGCATTTCTTATTTGCAGCCTCTTTTAAAAGACAGGCTTGCTGCCAGTTAGTTTCTCCCTCCCGCGTTTTTGATACAAATACCCTTTCCAATTAAAACAATAAATTTGAAACTTCCGGCGTTTCTGTTGGTCTATACTGCTTAAGACATGGCATACGACGCAATAATCATAGGTTCCGGTTTATCCGGATTGGCTGCTGGCATTCGCCTGGCCATGTTCAATAAAAAAGTCTGCATCATTGAAAAGCACACCGTGCTAGGCGGATTGAATTCTTTTTATGTTCGCAAAAACCGGACCTTCGATGTGGGTTTGCACGCAATGACCAACTTCACCCCTAAAGGGGTTCGTAACTCCCCCCTTGGTAAACTTCTAAAACAACTGCGTTTCAGCCATGACGACTTTCGCTTGTGCCAGCAGCATATGTCAGAGATCCGCTTTCCTGAGCACGTTTTGCGGTTCACCAATGACTTTGAGTTTTTTCGACAAGAGGTTGCCGACCAGTTCCCAAAGGAGATTGATGGATTCAACAAGCTCGTTGAAAAAATTCTTTCTTTCGATGAACTGAACTTGAATGATAGCGAAACGTTAGGTTCACGTCCCATTCTGGAAAACTTTATCAAGGACCCGGTATTGATCGATATGCTCAACTGCCCCTTGATGTACTACGGCAACGCCCGCGAAGGCGATATGGATTTTTATCAGTTCGTCATCATGTTCAAAAGTATTTTTGTTGAAGGCTTTGCTAAACCTGTGGGAGGAATGAACTACATTTTGCAACTGCTCGAAGAAAAGTTTAAGCAACTGGGCGGAGAATTGCGTATGGGGTCTGGAGTAACTTCTATAAACGCAAAAAAGGGTAGCGTGGAATCGGTTACTTTGCAAAGTGGGGAGCAACTAGCCGCCGAAAGTGTCATTTCTTCTATGGGATATATCGAAACATTAAACCATTGTTCACCCGCTTTAAAAGAAACCGACGATTGTGAAACGGGGCAGGTATCTTTTATGGAATCTTTATGCGTTGTCGACCGCGAACCGCGAGATTTGGGATATGACAAAAGTATCGTCTTTTTCTCTACACAACCCCGTTTCGACTATAAGGTTCCCGACGAAATGATAAATGTCAGCACAGGGGTTTTATGTTGCTCTAATAATTTCAATTATCCAGAACCTATGAAGGAAGGCCTTATCAGGCTGACAAATCTAGCTAATTTCGCCCAATGGGACGCATTACCGCGAAAGGACTACATCCAAGCGAAGAAGAATTGGCGGAATCGGGCATTGGAGTCCGTATTCACATTTTTTCCCGATTTTCGCGATAATGTGGTATTTTTAGACTCGTTTACGCCGAAGACCATCAAAAAATATACAGGCCATTTGAACGGGGCTGTCTATGGGTCTCCACGTAAAATAAAAAACGGTAAAACCCCTGTAAACAATCTATTTATCTGTGGAACTGACCAGGGGTTTTTGGGTATTATTGGAGCCACTTTAAGTGGCATTTCAATGGCCAACCTCCATGTTTTACGTAAATAAACGTAAACTGATAATCTGAATTGCGAAAAATAAATGAGTAAACCACCACAGCCACGGAACTGGTTAAAAGATATTCAATCGGCGTATGACACGGTTGTGATAGGAAGTGGCTTGGCGGGTATGACTTCTGCCAACCTTCTTGCTAAATTGGGTCATAAAGTCTTATTGGCAGAACACCATTACAATTTAGGTGGAATGGCGACTTGGTTCAAACGCAAGGGAGGACATATCATGGATATCTCCCTGCACGGTTTCCCATGTGGCATGATTAAAACGCTGCGAAAATACTGGTCGCAGGATATTTCCGATCGAGTTATCCAACTCAAAAATGTTCGTTTCGACAACCCCCAGTTTGCTGTTAATACTTCTTTCGACAAAATCGATTTCACTCATATTCTTAAAGAACGTTTTGGCATCCTTAAGGAAGTCATTGACGAATTTTTTCATACCGCCCGTGGAATGAATTTTTACGATGACGTGGTTATGACCACGCGTGAGTTATTCGAAAAATTTTTTCCAGGTCGTACCGATGTCTGGCGGTTTCTCATGGAACCCATCACGTAGGCCAACGGCTCCACCCTGGACGACCCAGCAATTACTTATGGCATTGTCTTCTCAAATTTTATGGACAAGGGCGTCTTCACTTATCAGGGCGGAACCGATCACCTGATTAAAGAAATGAAAAAAGAGCTTCTGAAAAACGGAGTAGACATTCGCACTCACTGTATGGTCGAAAAAATTTATGTTGAAGATAAAGCGGTGCAGGGCGTTCGCATCAACGGTCAGGATATTGCCTGTAAATCCGTTCTTTCAAACTCAAATATCGTAACGACTATCGAAGACCTGGTTGGTGAAGAACAATTTGATCCTGAATATATAAAAGAAGTTAAGAATGTGCGTCTCAACAATTCCAGCTGCCAAGTCTATATGGGAGTCAAAAAAGGCGAAATCATACCGCATGTCGGTGATCTACTTTTTTCTTCTGAAGCTGACGAATATTGCACTGAAAAAATATTGAGCAAGGATATTACCAGCCGGACTTTTTCATTCTATTATCCAGAAATTAGACCCGGCACGGATCGGTACTCCATTGTTTCCTCGACCAATGCAAGATACAAAGACTGGGCAAACCTCAGCGAAGAAGAGTATCGGCACGATAAGCATGACTTGGAGCAAACCACTTTGGATGCGCTTGAAAAATATGTTCCTGGAATCCGTAGCAAAATAGATCATGTGGAAGCTTCTACCCCCAAAACTTTTAAGCGCTATACCCTACACCCATCAGGAACTTCATTCGGAACGAAATTTGAGGGACTAAAAGTCAGCCGTGACCTTCCCAAACAAATAAATGGCCTGTTCCATGCCGGATCGGTGGGTATCATCATGTCTGGTTGGCTGGGAGCTGCCAATTACGGCGTGATTGTTGCCAATGAAACTGACAAGTTTTTGAGACAACTGAGCCCAAGCCTCGTTACGGCATAAGATAACTTCTTTCCTTCCTTCTTTCTCTAATTTAATTTAGTATTGTTCCATGGAATTTGATTTTAAAGGTCAGACAGCTGTCATTACAGGTGGCACTCGGGGAATTGGTCGAGCTATTTCTGAAGCGTTTCTAAAAGCGGGTGCAAAAGTAATTGCCACTTACCGAAGCAACGAAGAAGAAGCCAATAGGTTTGTAGAAGCCAATGCCGCGCATTCTGAATGTCTCGATACTTTTAAATTCGATGTTAGGTCTTATGACGAAGTTGAAAACTTTTTTAAAGAAGTTGATAGCAAGCATGGGACCCCACAAATTATTGTCGTCAGTTCGGGAATTCGCGCCGATTCTATTGTCGGCATGATGAAAACAGAAGATTGGAATAATGTTATCAATACAAATCTGACGGGAACCTTTAATGTTTGCAAGCTTGCTGTGCAATGCATGATGCGACAAAAATACGGTCGTATTATCACTCTAACTTCACCCATTGGTAAATTCGGTTTTGCCGGGCAAGCTAACTATGCCGCATCGAAAGCTGGGCAGGTTGCCCTTGTTAAATCCTTATCTAAAGAAGTAGCCAGTCGAAAGATTACAGTCAATTGTGTTTCCCCTGGTTTTATCGATACCGATTTTATTTCTGACTTGTCCGATGAACAAAGAGATGCTTATAAAAAACAGGTTCCTCTAAAGCGCTTTGGGTCGGCTGAAGATGTAGCCACACCAGTTTTGTTTCTTGCATCAAAAGAATCTTCTTACATCACCGGATCGGTGTTAGAGGTAACTGGGGGTCTATAAATTATGTCGCAGGATTTTCTTCAATATATTCCACACCGCCCACCCTTTTTATTTGTCGACAAAGTAATAGAAGAAACCACCAACACTATTAAAGCCGAAAAATTTATTGATCCTGGAGAACCTTTTTTCCAAGGACATTATCCTGACCGGCCTATTATGCCGGGCGTCCTGATCTTTGAATCTATTTTTCAAACGGGCGCTATAATGATGGGAAAGAGAATCGCTAACGAAGGTCGCATCCCCGTTCTTACCCGTGTAAATAATATTAAACTCAAGCACGCCATCAACCCTGGCGACACACTTCAGATAGAAGTCACACTAAAGGATCTGATAAGTTCTGCTGCTTATATGACCGGCAAAGCATCGGTGAACGGGAAAACTGCAGTAACACTTGAATTCACCGCCATGCTGGTTGAGGATGCTAAATGAGTTTTCTTAATCTTGAAAATAAAAATATTCTTGTAATGGGGGTCGCCAATAAAAAAAGCGTGGCCTGGCATATTGCAAAAACACTGGAAGAAGAGGGAGCCAAAGTCTTTTACAGTGTGCGCTCAGAGGACAGAAAAAAATCTCTCGATAAACTGTTATCAGGAAAACCGGTTTTCGTCTGCGATGTTGAAAAACCTGAAGATATTGACCGTCTCAAAAATGAAATCAGTAAGGAGTGCGAAACTCTACATGGCCTTGTACATTCTATTGCCTTTGCAAATTATTCAGAGGGGTGGAAACCTTTTCATGAAACACCGCGAAAAGATTTTTTACAATCGATTGATATCAGTTGTTATTCCTTAATTGCTCTGTCAGATAGTTTGAAAGACTTGTTGGATAAAAAAGCCTCGGTGGTTACGGTATCAATTTCTACCACCCGAATGGCAGCCGAAAATTACGGATACATGGCCCCAGCGAAAGCGGCACTCGATTCAACACTATGTTTTCTGGCTAAATCGTTCAGCGCATTTTCAGAAATTCGCTTTAACTCTATCAATCCCGGGCTTTTAAAAACATCTGCCTCTGCCGGAATTCCGGGCTATATTGATTCCTTCCTACATGCTGAAAAAGCAACTCTTAGAAAAAAAGCTCTTACGACCCAAGAAGCCGCCAATGCCGCGCTCTTTTTATTGAGCGAACGAGCGAGTGGTATCAACGCTCAAGGAATCGTACTTGATGCGGGGATGTCGATCAATTACTTCGACCAAAATCTGATAAGACCTGAAAAATAGTTTTTTTCGACCGTCGTTTCGCCTGGCTAGAGGCTAAACTTTTGTCTGAGAATAGTGGCGCAGGCATGATGATTATTCTCGCGAAGCGTTCCCATTTGCCTGTTGAGCCTTTCACGAATTTCAGAGTCTTTTGGATTAAGTTGATAATCTTGGATGATTTCTTCCACGCTTGCTATGTAATAATTGATCATCTTGTTGTCGCCTATTTTTATAAATTCGTTGGTTCTGGCTTGCATTAGGACTAGTCCTTTTCCCTGCTTCGATTTATGAACAGGCTTCACAATTTTTTCTAATTCGTTTGTATTCCCTTCTTTGACCTCAGAGGACCGATTCAGACGCTGTTTGATTTCACCCAACATAGTGAACTCTTTAGCTTTTTTAAGAGGACTTTGTGCCTGCATATAAAATTCTACCGCTTTTTGTTTTTTGGACATCAGAGAATATGTGTCACCTATCCGAGTCAAAAAGATACCTTCAAATTTTGAACTTCGATAATTCCTGGCAAGTTCAAGACCTTCGCTAAAAGTAAGGGTAGCTTGATCTGTGTCTCCTGAATCCACATACATTTTTCCCAATTGATGAACAATATCCATTTCTTCTTTGCGTTTATTGAGACTTCGAGCCATGTTGAGCCCGGCCTCAAAATATTCTTCTGCCTGTTGAAACTCTTTCATCCCCGAATAACAGGAACCTAAATGTTTAAAAATAATTCTGATACACACTCCATTGCCTGTTTCTTTTGCTTTTTGTAATCCTTCTTTTAAAGAGTTAATTGCATTTTCAAACTGGTTTTTTTGTTCATAAGCCAAACCCAATCGGGCCCAGCTTGTTTCCGTTTCAATTTCAAAACTATTTATTCGTTCAAGGTTTTGTTTTTTTAACAGACTCTGTATGGCTTCATCTGGTTTTTTTCTAGCTAGATAATAAGTAGCTAATTCGTTAAGGACTTGGCATTCAACCTGAAACATTGAATGTTTTTCAGCAAGCTGGGCAGCTTGATCTAGGTATCCTTTTGCGTCTTCGTATTTAAAAATGGAGTTCAAAAATTCCCCAATATTGAGAAGGTGAAAAATTTCTATTTTTTCTAAACCTAACCTTTGGGAAATTTTTAACGCTGCCTCCAGATAATGGCGATATTCTTTTGGGAAGAAACGAAAGCTAAAAAGCCTGTTTCCAGCCTTCATATAAGAATTGAACAACTCTGCGGATTTCTTACCTTCTACACTGCCTTTATACACTTGCTTCAAACCGCAATTTATATTTTTCCATTCCTGATGAAACAAATTCAAACCTTCTCCTTCCGCTTCCCCTCCTTTGGAAAAAGATTCTCCTGCGGCGTCTAAAATTGAAAGGTAATGAGTTGCGTGCCGTATTTTTGCTTCCCTTAGTTCAGTTTCCGGTAAGTAGCCCTTAACTTGTTCTTTGATCCAGCAATTAAGAACATATCGCTTGGTGGTGAGATCAATTTTGATGAGCCCATATTTTGATATGTTTTGCAGGGATTCACCATTTTGCTCAGTTACCCTGCCGGCCGCCTGCGCATCAAAAGTCTCTGGAAAAACTGCCAGCTTACACAAAACTTTTTGGTCTTTTTCACTCAAAGAATAGAAAATAGCTTTAAATGCAGCTTTCAAAGATTCTTCAAACTCATCACTTTTTTCCAATAATGAATCTTTCCAATGTTTGCGGAAAAGGGCCAAAAAATCTATGGGATTAATTTTCATATTGTAGGAAAGAAAATTTCCACACATCTCAAGGGCCAAAGGAATTCCTCGACATAGTTTTGCAATTTCTCTTGCATTGGGTTTCAACCTAAGTGAACAATCAACCAAAAATTTCTGTGAAGAATCAATGTCCAAAGGAAGAATTTCTTTTTTGATGGCATCTATCATATTTATCTTTTTATTTGATGTCGCAATGACCAACCAGGGGCTTGGTGGTTTAAGTGCTTTAATCTGACCCATATGAGTAACATTATCTAGATGCAGGATTCCCGTCTGGTTTTTCATTACCTTTTTATATAATTTATTTAACTGAGTTTTGTTTGAAGGAATGGTTGCGGCCGGATGAAATGAAAGTAAAATTTGCACCATTGCGTCATGAATAGACAGGGGCTCATTTTTTTCATTCTTTAGGTTTATATATAATTTCAAATTATGATAATTATATTGATATTTCTTGATCAGCTCCAAAGCCAGAGTTGTTTTTCCCATACCCGGCTTTCCGTACAAAATTATCGTTGATGTTCCTTTTTGGATTTCCTTTAAAATTTCAAATGTGATTTCGTTTCGGCCATAAAATTTTTCAGAATAAGTGGGGGGTCGACTTAGCTTTTCCTTGGCCTGCGTCCTGGATTTTTCCAGCTTTAGAATCCATTCAGCTACCTTTTCCGGTGCATCGGGAACAGGTTTGGTAGTGGAAAGATTTTCCGGTTTCTTCTCTTCCTTTAAGTCAGGTTCGCTTGATTTGGGTTTTATCGATATGAAGAGGAAAGCGACAATACTGACCAAACTGATAAAAAAAGTGAACACCCAGTAACTCATAATTGTACCCATTGAATAAACAAAGGTTTTCGCTCCAGTATGTTTTTAGTTGGTCTCATGCAATTAAACCTTAATGAATTAAACAAGTTACGAGAGGTTATTTTCCAAAATCCCCTGAACTGTTGAAATTGCGCTGCCTAATTTGCTTCAGTGATGGCCCTGTTAATCAACTTCCTTAATTAGATTAGCAATCGGCATGCCATTCCAAATTATCGTTATAAATCAAATATTTAAAAATTTTGATGAATATATTTCCTCCTTCAAGTGTATGAAAAATTGAAAACTTGAAAGACAAACACCCTCGAACAGGGAAAATATTTTCTTCAAGGGGTATTTTTTTCCGGGTTCTTGAGGCTTATTTCCACAATTCAAAAACTGATAAACCTTTATAAATAAAGGGTTTTTATATTGGGATTGGAGTTTGGCATCGGTTTTGCTCAGGTAATGTTTGCAGGGTAATATTCAAAACCTTAAAACGGAAATTAATCGATGCCAAGCAACTCAAGCGTTCTAGCTTTATTTTCTCCTCAACCGCCTGTTGAACCCACCGCCTCAAAAGTCGATCGCGGAAGTGATAATGACTTTAATGACTTTTTAAGCAACGCTACCCATCAAGTAGACCGTGCAGCAAAGGCAAATTCTGGAGAATCGGCTCAAAACAATAATCAGGACCAAATAGGACAGGCCGATAAATTAAAACCCAAAATAAAAAATAAAGACGACAAATTCGAAACTGATACTGGGAAATACGAAGAAACTGCTGCTTCTGTTGCAAATGAACCGATTGCTAAAACGGAAACCGTCACCAAAGAATCTGCCTTGGAACAAAGTGCTTCTTTTGCGGCACAATTGAAAGAACTCGGAATAGAACAAGCGGAGTTTGAAGCTTTACTAGAGTTTCTTGGGATGGATGGGGATGTTAATTTTGAATCCTTACTGCAATCCCTCACTCAGGGTATAAACCAGAATGGGTTTACGATTGGAAAAGATATAGATTCTCTTTCCCAAAGTGAACTTTTAGCAAGACTTCAGAAACATGAAGGCGAGGCTATCAATCTTCTCAAAAAATCTGGGTTGACAGATGAGCAGGCTAAAAACTTAATCGATCATCTTAAATCTACTCCAACGACCACAATAGCGACCACTGCGCAAAAGGAAGTAGATAAAAATCTAGAGCTCAATGTTAAAAAAGATATTCAAGCACAACAAGCCGCTTCTGCAGAAAAAGAAACAGTAAAGCCTGTTGAGCAATCTGAAAATTCTAAAAATGCAGGACAACGAGAAAAAGGAAATGAAGCAGGGGCCTATACTCAGGTAAAGGAAGCTTCTCAAAAAGCAGAAAAGAGTGACCGCACCAGCTCACTCGATAAACTCCCTGAAACTCCAAAAACCAACGAAGCGCCACGCATCATACCACCAGAAGGCTCAGGAGATAAGGGAACCAAAACATCCAACCTCAGTCAGCTTTTGAACGACAACAACGCCCAGGCAACGCTTGTCCAAACCGAGAGTGGAAAGGATGTTGGAAATTTTAAAGGGCTGGAGTCCGCTAAAACAGGACCAGACTTACAGGTTCAAGCTCCTACATCAGCAGCCGACAACGCCATAAAAGCAACCGAGGCAAATAAAGCGGTTCTGCCTGAGAAACTGATTGCTCGTGGAGCATCAGAAACAAAAATCATCAATCAGATCGTAAATAAATTAAACGTTCGCACCACCGGTGCTCAAAATGAAGTTCATGTAAAACTGGATCCTCCTTCATTGGGAACGGTTCGACTAAATATCACCACCGTGGGTGACTCTGTTCGCACGGTCATCGTTGCTGAAAACCATGCGGTTAAGCAAACAATTGAAAATAACTTTAATCAGCTTCGCGATGCTATGAGCGATCAGGGTCTAAAAGTCGACAGCTTTTCGGTTACCGTCGGCGGTGAGTCTGGAAACTCAAATCAAAACGGTAAACAGTTGGGAGATAAAGATTCATCAAACCCTCTGGATGCTGAACAAACTGCTTCATCAGAAAACGATACAGAATTTGAAGGAACCAATACTCAATTTATATTTGATGGAAACCAGTCCATCAGCGTACTGGCTTAATGAAAATTGTATTTAACCTTTTAAGGACTAGAAAAATATGATTGCAGGATTAACTCCAATTCCAAATACAAGTACAGAAGGCGCCTCTATAACTTCAGGAGCCAATCTGGGTAAAAACGATTTTCTTAAGCTATTGGTAGCCCAACTGGAACATCAAGATCCGCTTGCCCCTCAGGAAGGGCAGGAGTTCGCAGCACAGCTGGCTCAATTCAGTAGTCTTGAACAATTAACAAACATTAACGACAACCTTGAAGCCAGTCAGGCATTTGATTTGGCCTTGAGTAATTCATCCATGGTCAATTTGATTGGTAAAACCGTTGACGCTCCAGGAAACAATTTTGAACTGGGAGAAGGAGAAACAGAAACCTTGAGCTTCTCATTAGCAGAGGAAGCTGCGGATGTAACAATAAACGTTTTTGATTCTACTGGAGCAAATGTTGCCACTCTTAGCATCGGTGCTTCAAGTGCGGGCATTAAAGAGTTTGTATGGAGTGGCAAAGACGCCACCGGCGCTCCACTTCCTGCTGGAACCTATACCTTTGGCGTTACTGCAGAAAATTCTTCCGGCAACTTCATTGAAACGGAAACATTTGCCGCAGGCCTTGTTACCGATATTATTTTTGAAGGAGCCGATGCTTTTGCAATTGTTAACGGACAAAAAGTTAATGTAAACCAGATTTCCAAAGTCAGTCTTTAATATAAGTAAAATAGAAAGAGGAGATTAAATATGTCTTTAGTGAGTTCACTATTTACCGGAGTCACCGGCCTTTCGAGTAATTCCCAGGCAATGGGTGTTATCGGTGATAATATATCTAACGTAAACACTGTAGGATTTAAAGAAAGTAAAGCCGTATTCAGCGATATTTTTAGTTCAATTTTGACAAACGGTTCGGTTACCAGTCAGTTGGGCCGTGGTTCACAACTACAAGGAACCATTCAATCCTTTTCTCAAGGTTCATTTGAGTCTTCCTCCAATGCCTTGGATCTGGCGATTGATGGTTCTGGATTTTTTGTGGTCAATAATGGATCGGGTAATTTTTACACTCGGGCAGGCCAGTTTAGATTGAACGATAATGGACTAGTTCAATCTATTACCGGTGAAATTTTGCAGGGTAACCAAATTACGAATGGAGTAGCATCCACCAGTACTACAAATATTGATTTGGCAGGCGTGCAATCGGCACCTCAGGCATCTACTACTTTTCAATTAGGTGCAAACCTCAATTCCGCAGCAACTGCAGCTACTACTTTCAATTCACCTGTCACCCTATTTAATTCCGTGGGGTCACAAATTCTTCTTAATATGCAATTTACCAAAGTTGCGAATGCCAACTCATGGACTTATAATCTCACACCTTCTGATGGAACCGTAACAACGGGTGCATCGGGAACCGTAACATTTGATACATCAGGCCAACTGTCTTCGATTAATGGAGGGCTTGCAGATCAAACCATTGTTATTGATTATTCTGCTGCCAATCCTCCCGCTGCCACGCAAACTCTAACATGGGATCTTGTGGACAATAGTGGATCCACGCTTGGTAAGTTAACAGGTTTTGCAGCGCAATCGAATAATAACTCTCTTACTCAAGACGGCTTTACAACAGGAACGCTGGTTGGTTTAACTGTTAATGCCCAGGGAGTCATTGCCGGACTTTTCAATAACGGACAAACAGACAACCTGTTTCAAGTTGTGATGGCAGATTTTCTTGCTCCATCAGGATTGACCCGTCAGGGACAAAATCTGTTTGCAGAGTCGGCTGAATCTGGACAACCGGTTTTAGGAGTCGCTGAGACCGGTGGTTTTGGTGCCATTGTCGGACAGTCCTTGGAGCTTTCAAACGTCGATCTGGCAGAGCAGTTTGTAACACTGATTCAAACTCAGCAGGCC
>JABJCF010000419.1 GCA_018665625.1 Nitrospina sp.
ATACTTTTCAAAATGAAGGATCACCTCGACTTAGCCAAAAGGTAATTCTTTTAATTGTACAAAATAAACCAGATTAAAGCAAAGCGCGTCCACAACTAAAAACTTGATTTACCAAGGCTTATATTCTTATCGTACAGCTGGTTTTTTTATTAGCTTAGATTCAAATTAAATAAATCTAAACCCACTAGGGCTGCCTGGGGAAAATTTTTCGGCAGAAATTATTGCCACAACAATTTGAAAGGTTCTTCTGGATTAACTCTACTTGACCTGCACCTTCCAAAACAAAAACCAAGGAGGGGGTCCACCATCGCGTTGCGGTGTGAGCTTGATAACATTTCCACCCGGGCTCAACTCTAATTCTAATTGAACCACCGGTGAAGTAGGAATAACTCTTTCCCATTTCGGGATGTTGAAAATTTTCGTCCCGCCTGAAAACAGATCACTTTCAAGCTGAACCCGGCTATCAGGGGCATCGGCGTTCAAGAAAAGGGATAGATCTACTTTCTTAGACTCTTGCGACCATATAACGATTGTTGCCAACGCGCCTTTCAAATAACGGTATGGACGAGCACCCTCAACACCTCTGCTAGGGTAAAATTTCATGGTATGCCAGGAGTCTCCAACAAGCTGAGTTAAGGGTTGTTCCAGAGAGTCATATATTTTAAGTCTTGCTGTGTCCAGCAAAGGTTTTGAGAAAGCACCAGAACGTAAATCTTCAATAATATCGACATCACTTTCAGGACGAATCACCAATATTGCTTGATCCAACCATTCCTTCTTCCAAGCACGCGTATTGGTGCCTGGCAATCTCAAATCAAACCGGGATGCCAATGTGTTTCCTCTTGCAGGCAAATAATGGAAATTTCTTAACAACACAGACCCTCCGGCAAAGTCGACGCCATCGCCTGGACCAAAATAATAGGCAACACGGTTTGCAGCGGCTCCTTTTGTGTGATTCTGCAAGACTTCTATTTTTTTGACTCCCACTAAAGCTTCTGCATCACGAAATTCGGTACCAAAATAATGATCGACACTAACCACTTGTTTCACAGCAAACGCTCTCATCCCAACTTCTGGGAGAATCAAAATTAAAACAACAGCACAGGTTGTTAATATTTTCTTGGAAGATTTTTCATAGATCGAAGAAAAAGCAAATCCAGCCATGGCTAATAAATACAGATGGCCTATTTCTTCAAATCGAACAATCTGATAAGAACCGTTCCCTCGGAAATGATAATAGGCAATTGCTGCAACAGGAATTACAAATAAGGAAGCAAGAAAAGGCTTCGCAGCTGGCAAAGCCGAAACAAAACTTTTGCCTGCATACCTCAAAAGGAATAAGAAAATTACCAAACCCAAATAAGAACTTGTTTGTGGTTGTTCCATACTTGGTTCCCATAATAAAAAATCGGGGATACCTGTATAACTGGCAATAGTATTTAAATAGTGATACACATTACCCCCAAGATCATCCATATGATTGAGACCTTTAAACACTAATGGGATATTGGTTAAGAGCAAAATATTTACCGCGGCCATTCCGAATAAAGTAGCAGTCAAGCAAAGAATAAAATAGCGTTTAAATCCTTCCCAGCTTCCACAACTGATTGCCATAACACCCATAAACGCTATTAGCATTATAAAACCATGCGGGTAGATAGCCAATAAGGCGGCGTGCAGTAACCCCAAAGGTAAATAATGTCCGTACTTTTGGATATTGGTCTGCCACAACGGTTCTTTCGTGTACACCCAATATAAAAGAAGAGCAATATTGATCATCGAAATCGCCAATACATAAGGTATCGAATGACTGGTTGCAGCAAAAATAATTAAATTAGATAAGAACAGGGGCACAAAAGCCCACCACCTTATGGTCTCCCTTTTTAACAAAACAAACAATAAAGCAAGAGTACTCCAACAAGCCATAGAGATATAAAAAGCCACTGCCGCACTATAAGTTTCTTCATTGGAGCCTGGAAGAACCGACATAAAAGGAGTAGCGACAAACTGATTGGCAAGAGGCTGGGTGTTTTCGGGATAAAATGAAGACTTCACATTTTCAAATTGCTTTGCTTCCCAATGGCGTTGTGGAGGAATCATTTCATAAGGTGCAT
>JABJCF010000420.1 GCA_018665625.1 Nitrospina sp.
CTTATGGAGGTCGTAAAGGATGGGACTTTCTCGAAGAGAACGCATATTCAATTTGGAGCCTTGGATAGCGTGCCTAAAAGCTTTTCTCAATCGCTAATTCGCTCCGCACAAAAAATAAGTCCATGCACCATATCCGTGCTTGAAGGAGAAGGCGATTATCTATTCAGAGAACTTGAAGCTCATCGAATAGACCTGGTGCTTTCAAACTTTCCTCCAACTATAGGTAACAAGAAGGAATATTTTTCCCGGCTTCTAGCAAAATTCCCCATTTCAATTTTTGGAACAAAAAAATATCAATCTTTAAAACGGAAATTTCCACAATCTCTTAAAGGCCAGCCATTCATCATGCCGTCCCTTCACAGCAAGTTAAGGCATGACTTGAACCACTTTTTAAAAATAAATGATATTCCGGTGGATGTGATCATTGAAACTCAAGACACCAGCATTCAAAAATTACTTGGCATCGAGGAAATGGGCTTGGTTCCCTTACCCGATTTTGCAGGCAAGGAATTGGTCAAAGAAGGGAAACTGATAAAGATCGGAACCCTTAAAGGGGTGATGGAGTCGTTTTGGCTGGTTTCAAGCCCTAGAAAAATCCCAAACCCAATTGCTGATTCCTTGATGAAAAACTTCAAGCTAAAAACTTAATCACATAACAAGTACAAAGTAAAACAATTCTAATTAGACGGAAACCCTTCAATTACAATGGATTTGACACAATGCAATAAACAGAACAAACTACAACCTTATTATTTTGTCGTCGCACTTGAGGTTTTTAAGTGGCACCAGAGAATGAGTTAAAAATAAATTCATCTGCAAAAAGTAAGTGGTCGGTTTCAAAGAAGCTGACCACGATGAATATTATCATCATCATTTCAGGAACGATTGGCATTATTGGTGCTCTTCAACTCGCCAAAGGCTCTTCCTTTCAACAATTGAATTTTTTGCATGTTAAACATAATAATCAATTTTTTGATGATGTTTTAGCTTTCAAAAACCACGACCTCAAAAATCTGGATATTCTTACCCAACATGTAAATAACATCCGCAAACAACCTAAAGAGTGCCTGGAATCAGCAGGTTGGTTTGACCGATTGATTATGACAGCTTTGGGAACGGATAGAGCACTGGCTTTGTGTAGAAAAGATATAGTTCTTGCGGACCGTATTCTGGAAGATATTCAAAAATACCAAAATGCTGAAATCAATCATGAATCGTTTCTATTAGAGTTAAACAGAGCCGTCCGTGGCTTTCGGCAAAACTCAAATGACTTTGAACCTCTGATAGCAACAACTGTAAAGTCCATTTTTCTAATAATATTTTACATGTTTTGCATTAAAACCTGCTTTGTAATATTGGGCGGCTATTTTATTAACCGCAGTGTGTCCAATGATTACCAAAAGCTTAAAAGTACAGAAGAGGCTTTAAAACGTACCCTTGAAAGACATGACCTTTCTCTGGAAGTGTCCAAAGTTGGAATATGGGATTGGAACTTAACAACCGATGAGTTGATTTGGGATAATCAAATGTATTCCCTCTATGGTATGGAGAAAAGCAACCTTAACACTACCTATGACATCTGGGAAACTTCCCTTCATCCCGAAGATAAAGAAAGAAGGAAGGATGAAATTTCGGATGCTTTAGATGGAAAAAAGAATTTCGACACGGAATTTCGGGTGGTTTGGCCCAATGGACAGGTTAAGTTTATCCGGGCCGTTGCTCTTGTCCATAAAAACGACAACGGAAAACCCATTCGCATGCTGGGGGTCAATTGGGATATAACCGAACAAAAACGCTTGGAAGAAATTTTAAAAAGATCCAATGATGAACTAAACCAGTTTGCTTACAGAACATCCCATGATCTAAAAGCCCCCTTGATCCGGGTCGACAGTTTGACCCACTTTATTGAAGAAGATCTCGAATCTGGAAATTTGCCCGAAGTAAAAGAAAATGTCCGTAGAATATCTAATCAGGTTAAAAAATTGAGCACTCTGGTAGGCGAAATACTCCATCTATCACAGGCAGATGTAGAAAACAAAAACTACGAGGAAATTGATTTCAACCTGCTTCTTAAAGAGATTCGAGAAAACCTGGACCAAATTTTCGCGGCAGAAAATGTCGATATCATTTTTGAGGTCTCTCTATCAAAACCCTTTTTGGGAGAGAAAATGCGGATAAAGCAAGTTCTTGAAAATTTAATTTCCAATGGCGTTAAATACTCGAATCCTGAAAGAAGTAACAAGTATGTAAAAATAAATGTTTCCAATGAAAACCAACAAATAAAAATTGTGATTAGCGACAATGGTCTTGGTATTCCCAAAGAATTCCAGGGGAAAATATTTTCAATGTTTCAACGGTTTCATCCCGGTATTTCATTTGGAAGTGGTCTGGGAATGTCATTTGTAAAAAAGCATCTGGATTATATGGGAGGAGAAATAAGTTTTAAAAGTTCCGATTTGGGGACACAATTTGATATTCTACTTCCGAAAAATTTATAAATATAAAAGTTTGCCCAAAGTATGCCGATAGCCTCTGTTCTTATTATTGATGACGATGAAGTAGATCGATATGCCTTAAAACGGCTCATCAAAAAGGCAGATATTGCTAACCAGGTATTTGAATGTGAAAATGGGAAAGTAGCCTTGGAATTTCTTACAGATTTCACTGATAATACCAAAAAGTATCCAGGGGAGTTCCCGCCCATATTAATATTTTTGGATATCAATATGCCTATTATGGATGGATTTGAATTTCTTGAAGAATATTCTAAATTAAGGGATGAAAACAAATTATTTAATCCAACCGTTCTTACCATGTTCTCCTCATCTACAAATCAAAAAGATCGAGAAAGAGCCTTTACCTACAAATTCGTAAAGGAATACATTGTAAAATTCCCTGCAAGTGCAGAAGAGCTAAAAGAAACTGTTTCAAGTTTAACTGGCACATGACCCCCCTCTAAGAGGGTTTTGATATTGAAAAAAATCAGCAATGTTATAGCTGCTCTCGCCATCGTCATCGGTGTCTATTACGGAAACTTCACCGTTCAAAAACCGCCGGCGACGTCCTCTTTATCTCGCCCACCCTCTTCATCTACTGAACACGTTGTATGGCAGGAAACCTACGCATGGGGTCAGTTGCATGAGAACGGCGGAGCAATAATGTACCAGTGAGCCGTTGATATATTTTTTGTTGTGGCGGAGTAAAAGTGTCCCACTCACGTTAAGCTTTCTATCCTGTATGTAATCCATATTCAGGAGGGAGGCGAAAGGATGTATCCC
>JABJCF010000421.1 GCA_018665625.1 Nitrospina sp.
ATAATAATAATTTTTTTCATGGCGCATTATGTCAGGTTTTTTGGGCAAAAAAAAGTTTGCATTATTTTTTTGCCGACAAAAACATAAGATTTTAGTTTTGAAGAAATTATTGTCCGGCAAACACACTTTTTAATAGATCGGTGGCTCTTGCTGTCGGGTCGGTTCTAATTTTGGTTTCTTCTTTTCCCATCATTTGAAACAGGCCGTTTAAAGCTTCACCCGTGACATACTGATCCAGATTGAAGGGTTTGGATTGCATGAAGGGCAGGGCGTTAAAAATATCCAGCATTTGCTTGAAGTTTGCAGTGCCGCCCACTTTGTCGAGGCTTGAAGAAATTGTGGGTTGGAAGGCACCGGATATTTTGTCGTAAGTTTTGGATTTTAAATAATCGGTGGCGGCAGTGTTTCCACCCTTTAAAATTTGTTGAGCATCACTGAAGTTCATATTAGTGATCGCATCCAAAATGATGGACTGTGCTTGTGGGGCAGCAGTTTCAGCAGCACCGTTCATGCTTTTGATGAAGTTGTCCACCACGTCTCCCTGGCCTGCCGTCTTCAGTACATCTGAAACATTGGAGATTGAAGGGGGCATGGGAATTGAAATTTCCTTGTTATTAAGGTATCCGTTATCTTTAGCTAATGAGCCGATAGCATTTTGAGTCCCAACAGTAAGGGCTTCTTTTAGTCCTGAAATAATGGAGTCTTGCGAAAGGTTTGATGTGGATGGAGCAGGGGTTGTCAATGTTTCCATGACGCTATCAAATAACCCTGCATGCGCCGGTATGATTGGTAATAACCAAATTGCTAAAACCCATATCCCCAAACGTTTCATTCTTGTCTCCCTTGTTTAAAATTTATTTTGTGAATAGCATTAAAACGGTAATTTTAATCCGCCGGGCAATGCCAGAGGCGATTTGAGCCCGGAAGCTCCCCCCTTGGCTTGACCAAGCAGCCCGCCATAAGCAGACTCGTTTTGTTCTAATATTTTATTTTGCCCCAGCAGCCCAGACAGGGAACCGTTGGCACCCGCAATAGAACCGCCCGCTTTGGACTTAATGGCATCCATCAATGAACTTTCAAAACCTTCCATTTTGCCAGCCAATGCTTTTTTTACTGCTCCCGATATAATGTCGTTTAAATTCGACTGGATATCCAACTGGTAGCTTTCCATCGTTCCGCTGATGCCGATTGTGATGCTGATACGATCGATGGAGGATAGAGATTTGGCAATGGTATTAGCCAGCTCGTTGCCATCCTGCTTGGGAATAGATAGCGAAACACTATTTAGTGCCGCTTTAAAGCTGCCCTCTAATTCATTTTCGTTGGTTATCTTTAGTTGGCCTTTTAAATTGGCCGCACCACCATTGATTTTTCCTGCTCCAGAACTTTCAATTCCCGAAAGGTTTAATCCTTTGAAATCGATTGCCAGCGTATCTTTGCTTTGGTTGCTTGTTTTATCTAATTCAAGATCCAAATTAAATGAATCAAACTTTTCATTTTTCCCTGATTGGAAATTGAGGATAGCGGGTTTTCCATAAAGCTTGGGATTGTCCGTTAAATCTTTTAATTCTCCTTGGATATCTGTCTCCAGTAGGTTCATGGAAAGGTTTGCGTGCTTCAATAAAAAGTCAGGATAGGGCAGGGCTTTTGTAAATTGGACATCGGCGCCTTTGCCGCGAACGTATTTATAGTCTTCTTTTGCGGTCGTGCCCGGTTTGTCTAAATAGGGACTGAGCATTTTGTAAGCCTTCCAGGCTTTGTCTAGCTTGGCTTTAAGAGGGCCTTCAATTAATGTTCCTAATGCATTGCTTCCCCCATCCATGCTCAGAGAATATTTTTTCTTTAATCTATCAAAATCCTTTTTGGGTAAATTTTTCAATTCAGCCAATTGCTTTTTGGCTGCCTGCACGTCTTTTTCAAACTCAGACTTAATGGATGTGATTCGGTTGATGCGGTCTTGAATTTCTTTTTGCAGGCTTTGAAATTCCTGTACCGTTTCCGGGATGCTGGCGAGACCGCCTGCCTTAACTTTTTCCTGTAGCTTTGCCAGCTTCTTTTTGGTTTCTTCGAGGGAATTGGGGTTCAGGTCGGTTTCGAATTTTTCCTGCCATTTAGCTTTCAGGTTTTCTATGGTTTCTTTGGCTTTGTTTGCGGCTTCCAGGGTTTCCAGTTTTTCTGATTTAAGAATCTCTTCTGGAGATTTGATGTCTATTCCGCCTAGTCCCGGAAGGCCGAGCGAACCCGCTTCTTCACTTTCCTGATCTGTGGATTGGGTCTTGCCCTCTGAGTCGATAATTTTCGCTGGGGAAGCGCGTTTTTGGTTCAAGCGTATACCTGTGGCTTGTAGATCATCGATGATAATTTTTCGAGCCACGGCTTTCGCGCCATCAACATCCATAGAAAGTTTTTCAATTTGCAGAATGTTTTCCATATTGTTGTCTGGATTGGCTACTTCCAAACCTTCAATGCTGGCTGCTTGCGACAAAAGAGAGGTGGATAAAGACGCAAGGTCGATTTGTGTTTTTGCGGCTTGCGATCCATTTTCTTCAATACCCCGTTCAATAATTCCATCCAGAAACATGATTAGAAATACAGCGACTGCTCCACCGATAATCGCAAACGCAATAACACCCTGCCAGCGAAAAATTTTCATCTTCCACCTCCGGACACGGTGTCATAAATTTTTGCGAGTTTGAGCGATTTCAGGAGGGGGATCTTGTCGAAGAGGCCCTGTAGGTGTTGTCTGTATTTTCTTACTAAAAGGTTGAATAGGAAAAATAAAGGCACAGAAGCAGTCAGTGAGAATAAAAGGCTTCCCATTACCAGGGTATTGTTCAATCGGTCGAAAAGGAAGATTGGATTACTGAAAAGTCCGTTCCAGAAATCTTGCATGCCCTCTGCTGTCAAAACGGCCAGTCCAATTTCATGGAACAAAGGATCCAAGATGTATGCGATTCCAGAAAAGAAGAAAAAGCCCACCAAGAGAAGCGCGAAGTTAAGATTTATGATAAAGGCCAAAAACAAAAGGAAAATATTATGTGGGGTCCAAAGTGGCATCAGACCTATGATACCGCCGAAGGCAAGACCGAGGCTAAGTTGCCAGGGTTTTTCATCCGAATTTAATGCTTTAAAAATTTTCAGTACCTGTCGAATCATAATATTCTCTTAGTTAGGTTTTGCCGAGTTATACATATGTGGTTAAGTAAACTTAAATGATGCCTGAATATAGGAGAGAACATCAAGTGGAAAGGTTGTTAATTAATTTTCACTATAAATATATTTAACTTTTTCGATCTCAGGATATTCGGCTTTTAATTTTTCAAGTAATAAGGTCAACGCAATGGATTGAGAGTCTTCCATCTCGTGCCGAGACCCAATAACACAAACCCCCAAACTGCTTTCATCGAAATCAGGGTAATGCGCCCCTATTTTGGAGGCATGTCGCCCCATTAAAATCTGCCCTTCAGGATCAATGATGAAATGAAAACCAATTTCAGGTTGTCCCAAATCAAGGTGCGCTTTTTTTATGTCGCCGTAAGAAAGAGAAGAGTCACCGGTAAAATGAACCAGCGTAAATTGGGTGGTAATTCTTTTTTCCATTTTGTGATTGGAAAGCTCAGTGAAGGGAAGGATATTAGTTGATTCCCCGTCCCACACCAGAGGAAAACCCTTTTATCCCTTCCAATTTGCTGGACCCGAAGTTTCTACCAACGGTTGAATCATGAGCATCGCCGAGAAATTCCATTGCGAAGCCTGTGCCGCTGGCTTCGACAAAGACGACACCCCAGAAGTTCAATTGCGAAAGATTGCTGTATTTTCGGACACCATTAACCACCGTAGAGGCAGCCGGGTCTTCATGTATTCCTACAGCTCTTACACTTCCAAACTGGGCTGAATCCAGTGTAAAAATAACATGCGTGCGGGTATCTACAATCGATGAATTGAGGGTCGAGTGGGAAACGTTGACCACAAAAATCCGGTGAGTTTGTCCTGCATCAACGGTAAAGATGGTTGCTCTACCTGCGGCATTATTTGGGATAGTTCCCATACCGAGAACTTCTAAACCAACACCAATCTGGGTAAGCGCAGAATCCAGGGAAGGATGGCTCACGGAAATAAAGGTGTAACTGTCATTGGGAACGGCTTGCGCGTAAGGAGATATGACCACCCGAGATTTTAAATTGGTTTCGGGTACCACTACCTGAGAATGTGCGATATTGGGAATCAATAAAAGCAAAAATAAAAACTTCACAAAAATTTTTCGATTGGATTTTTCTGCTTTCATTTTATGAGTATTCATGGCTTAGTTTACCCCGCTTACAGGAGCAGAATTGTCCATAGTTGTTGTTGCGGCGCTATCGTGCATGTCTCCTATAAACTCCATGGAAAATCCAGTTGTGGTTGATTCAATAACCACAGCTCCCCAAAAGTTCAGCATGGTGATATCTCTAAAACCTCTGCCTTCAAGAGTATCAGCATCTACAGGGGTCTCTGGGTTGGATGCGATAGGATCTACTCTAATATGCCCATGTTTAAAATTGGCGGTTCCAATAATAAAAGAAGCGGTGGGTATGATTGTAGAAGTTAGAAACGAATGATTGGTTCGAGCAATAAATATCCTCTGAGTTGACCCGGCCGAAATGGTAAACGTAATAGCAGTTCCAAAGGCAGTTTGGTCACTTTGGATTGCGTTGACGACCAGGCCGATTTGTGAAGCCAGACCGGAAAGGGAGGAATGAGTTACTGAAATGAATGAATAACTGGTGGCGTCGGATTGCCAATACCCGGAGACCACACGGCTTTTGTTCTCAATGGCCCATACCTTGTTAAAGTCACTGGGCCATAAAGAGCCCAGTAGGACCAAAATTAAAATTTGGAGGAGTATTTGTTTTTTCATTTTTTTGCACTGAATGTCTAATTATCACTTAGATTAAGCAGTGCGGCAACCCTTGGGTGGGGCAGGGGGTCATGCAAAAACAAATGAATTGATTCTAATTATTTGATTAATCGTGAGATAGGTGCTTTTTAGGGATGATGCAAAAAGCTCATTTTTTTTAAATATAATTGAGCATTTATAGATCGGGAAGGAGAAAAAATTTTGAAATTAACTATTAGAATTAAAGGCTTTATGAATAAGTGTGGACTTTGATTGCTGGATCGAGTTGGGATTTAAGATGGTTTTCTATTACGCGCAAAGTACCGCCAGTAGAACTTGGACAACCACCGCAGGCACCTTGATAACGAATACGGACAATCGGCCCATCTACCTCAATTACTTCCAGACCTCCGCCGTCGTTTGCAAGTGCGGGGCGGACAGATTCATCCAGAACGGCTTCAACAATAATGACTTTCTCATCATCAGAAAGTTGAGGATATTTTTCTTTGTCAAAATCATCAAGAATGGAAGAAGATACTTCGTCATCACCCTCGTCATACTTTTTAAAATCGGCCTCAATTATATTTTTTATTTTATCCTTAAATACTACCCATAGATCAGCAGAATGAAGAGTGACGGAAATAAAATTTTCCCGACAGTAAACCAAATCTACAATATCTAAATCAAATATATGGGTGGCAAAGGTGTCTGAATCCAGGTAGCCGCCGTTTTCAATGGTTTTAGAGCCAGAATCCAAAACAGTTTGATCCAATATAAATTTCACTGCGCGTGGGTTTGGCGTAAGTTCGATTTCTTTAACTTTGAAATTTGTGGTTTCCTGCATGTAATTCCTTTTGCATTAAGATTAGTCTGCTTTCTCTGATTAAGATGGCTTCCATTGGTTTGGGGTTCAAAAAGTTTCCCGTTCGTTTTTTCAAACTGAGGACCATCCCTTGACAATTTATTGTATCAGGTTTATATTTAGATAAAAGGATAAAAACATCCTTTTATCTTTTTATTGCGGCAGAGGATAAAAATAATCTAAGACTAAGCCTGACAGGAGGGCATTATGAAAACACAATGGGGTATTCAGACGTCTGTAGCAGAATTTGTAAAA
>JABJCF010000422.1 GCA_018665625.1 Nitrospina sp.
AAGAGCAGGTCGCGAATGTTTTTAATAAGTTTTATCGGGGAGATAATATGGACAACAGTATCCCCGGAAGTGGATTGGGTATGACCATTGTGAAATACATTCTTGAAGCTCACGGAGGCAGTGTTGAAGTGGAAAGTGAACCCGGTCAGGGTACGAGGGTTATAATGAGTGTGCCCAATAATTAAATTTAAGGCCGAGTATTTGTCAGACTGCAACAGAAAGTAAGAGGCTAAAGTGAAAAAAATTTTAATCATAGATGATCATGAAAGAATTCGGGAACTTGTGGCGGTAACTTTAGGGGATATCGGAGACTACCAGATACTTGAAGCTGAAAATGGTGAAACAGGGGTGGAAGTGGCTAAAGAGAAAATGCCTGATCTGATATTGATGGATGTGACGATGCCGGGAAAATACGATGGCTTGGGTGCAACGCGTATTTTAAAGGAGAACCCTGCAACCAATAATATATATATCATCATGCTTACTGCCAAGGGACAGGTAGCGGACAAGGAAATGGGAAGGCAGGCCGGGGCCGATGGGTATTTTGTAAAACCCTTCAGTCCTATTGAGCTGATTGAAAAAGTGGAGAGTGTTCTTGAGTGACAAGTCGAAGCGCAAAGATGGCATTGAAGAAATACAGAAACTGGAAGAACTTCAGGCCATTAATTATGCTCGAGAGTTATCTGGACTTTATCGATCCGAAAAAGAAAAACGCCAGCAACTCGAGATCGCCAATCGAGAATTAAATCTTGCTAATGAAGAGCTCTCCTTTCTTCGTAGCAAGCTGGAACAGGAAAATACTTACCTGCGTGAAGAAGTGCAGGATGAGTTGGCTTATGGAGAAATCATAGGAGAAAGCCCGAGGTTGCAAGAAGTTCTGACTCAGATTCTGCAAGTGAGTAGGGCGGACGCTCCCGTATTGATAGAAGGTGAGACCGGTACTGGTAAAGAACTGGTTGCACGGGCTATCCACGAAAAAAGCCCTCGTAAAAACCATCCTTTGATTAAAGTAAATTGTGCGGCGGTTCCGCATGAATTATTTGAAAGCGAATTCTTCGGCCATTTACGTGGGGCATTTACGGGAGCCATGAAAGACCGTATGGGTAGGTTTCAACTAGCCGATGGCGGAACGCTGTTTTTGGATGAAGTGAGTGAAATTCCTCTCGAACTACAAAGTAAATTGCTTCGAGTGTTGCAGGAAGGTAGCTTTGAAAGGGTAGGGGACGACAAGACACGAACAGTGGATGTCCGTATTATTGCTGCCACGAACCGGAACCTGCAAAAAGAAATGCAGGAAGGTAGGTTTCGTCAGGATTTATATTTCCGTCTGGGAGTGGTTCCTATTTTTGTTCCGCCCCTAAGAGAGAGGCGTGAGGATATTCCCCTACTGGCAACTGAGTTTATTGAAAGGTTCGCCAGAAAATCAAATGCGGTCAGGAAACCCCTGACTCTGGAAAATACTCAGAAACTCCAAGCTTATGATTGGCCGGGTAATATAAGGGAATTGCAAAACGTTCTCGAACGTTCCATGATTATTTCTTCCGAGGAGTCTCTGGAGATAAATCTGGAGCCCATCCGCTCCGCTTTTACTAATGCCATTCCCAAAGATATATTTTCTGAAGAAAAAATCAAAATGCAGGAAAAAGAAAACCTCATCTCCGCCCTGAACAAGGCCAATGGGAAAGTTTATGGTCCTGGCGGTGCAGCAGAAATACTCGGCCTCCAACCCGCCACCCTGGCGTATCGAATAAAAAAACTCGGGATCCAGAAATAGATCCCGCACATTTTTGTAACTCCTTCCTTAGAATTTTCTACACCTTTTAATCCTTTAAATTTTAAACCTAAAAATTTTTCGATTAAAACCTAAAAATTTTTAGGTTTTGGAGTTTTTCCATAATCCCGGATATTTACCATCCTACCCATAACTTCTTTTGAAAAAGTAACTTGCAGTAAATCCGCTTCACACATTGGCTTTGGTATGTCTTGTGCAGTAATGGAAGTAGGGGGTTTCTAATTTAGGAGAGAGTCGAAATGTTTTCGCAAGATATTCATCCAGAGAAACAAAAAAAAATTCTAGTTGTGGATTCTGAACCCAAGGTGTCTGAGTTGATTGCACTGGTTCTACAGGAATCGCATTTTCAGGTAGTAGAAAGGAGCGATTTTGAGGACTTTCAAGCGTTGATAGATGATGAAAACCCTCATCTGATAATCATCGATCCGTCCTTGAATCAAGGTAGATACAGAGCGAATTTTTACAAAATATTTTTGAATGAAGTGAATAAAGGGGAACTGAAATTTCTTCTTTTGGGCCCCCCTGAATGCAAAAAGGATTATGAGGAATTAAAGGTTGAAGGTTTGGTGGATTACTGCGTGAAACCTTTTTCGCCAAAAGAATTAAATTGCGAAATACATAATTTGATAAACGCATTTGGAGCATGAAAAAAATGCCTGAAAAAACTTTTACTAAGCACGAATTACAGAATGTGGAGTCCCGGGAACATAAGGAAAACCTGGAAGAATTGCAGGCGGTCAGGTTTGCCAAAGATTTGTCCAAAATTTATAAGGCAGAAAAACAAAAGAGAAAACGCCTGGAGGAGATGAATGTTGAACTGAAAAATAGAAACGAAGAGCTGATGGATTTTGCATTTCTTGCTTCCAATGATCTTAAGGAACCCTTAGCCAAAATGGATAACTGTATTGCAGAATTGGTAAATGAGGGTGCCAAAACTGAAAAAAAATGGTTGGAACGCTTGGGAGATGTTCGTGATTCTGCGAGAAGATTGCATAACCTCATCGATGAGATAAATCAATTTTACAGAATCAATTCTGTGTTCGTTCATTTTAAACCGACATATTTAAATGATGTTGTTTTAGAAAATCTTTCTGACCTGGAAACTTTGGTTGAGTCTACCGGAGTTGTCCTGGAGATGGGCGAATTACCGATTCTTGAAACGGACCCCATTCAGCTGCGGATTTTATTTCAAAATATTCTGGTTAATGTCCTGCGTTTTAACAAGGTGGAACGGAACAGCCCTGTGAAAGTTTTCGCTGAACGAAAGGGTGGAGGTTTCTGGAGAATTATTTTTAGAGGAAATGGGCAGGGATTCGAAATTGAAAAACTCAAAACCATATTAAGTCCCAATTTTAACGAAGATGATCGTTTTGAAATTAATAAAGAAGAAATGGGTCTTTCTTTATGTGAAAAAATTGTGAAACGGCTGGGTGGAAGTATTTATGAGGAAGCTGGTGACGATGGTTCATTTAGTTTTAACATTGTACTTCCAGAAAAAGCGATTCGCCACTCCTATCAGGGAGCAACGGGTTGATTAGTTTCGAAGAAATTTGAACAAAAGGATGTGG
>JABJCF010000423.1 GCA_018665625.1 Nitrospina sp.
CTTCGAAATTCTTCTTTCAGTCCAAACCGTGATGAAGGAAAGTTTATTAGTCTTCATCTCAAAAATGGAATTGCTGATTGGAGAAAAGGCGGGAAAAACTTTAAAGGATTTTATCGAAGACAGGTTAGAAAACACCGAGCAGGCTTTGCAAATGCTAAAACTCCAGTACCCGGATTATTTTCAAATATTGCAAAAACGTTATTTAAATCATGTTGCGCTGAGGCTTCAGGAATCGGATTACGAACAACTGCGCGAGGAGACGGTTATCAGTGGAGAGGTTTTTAAAAATCTGGAAGAAGATTTGCAGGTACGGATTCAAAAAATCCAACCCCGTCCCACTCTGGACCTTCACCAGGACCCCGAAGAACTGGTGCGCGGTGTTCCTCTTTTTTCAAGTATCCCCCCTGATCGGTTAAGCCATATATCGCGGCTTTTAAAACCCATGCTGACCGTTCCCGGAGAACTGATTGTCAAGCAGGGGGACATTGGCCATGCCATGTATTTTATTGCCTCCGGTTGTGTGGAAGTCGAGATGCCACCCACACCCGTTCGTTTGGGAAGTGGAGATTTTTTTGGGGAGATAGCATTGATCAAAAAATATCCCAGAACTTTTTCGGTAAAATCTTTAGGGTTCTCCGATCTGCTTGTTCTCAGTGATTCTGATTTTAATTTGTTTTTAGAAAACAATCTTGAAATTCGAAAGATTTTATCCGAAACAGCTGACAAGAGAATTGAAATGGATGGCTTGAGCTGAAATTCAAAATTCAAGGAAGGTTTCTTACTGCGCGAACACCACCTTTTGTGCATTTGTCCAAAGTGCGAACAAAAGGCATGCCGGTGACAAAATAAGCGGTACGGGCGCAGCAGTTCCCATGCTCGGACGACCAGTACCAGTAGGCTGCACCATCCGCAAACAAATCTGATAAAGCCAGCGGGTATTCCGGGTCATGGTCCATCGCCATGACGTTTGACTCGGTGTTGTCGTATATCTTTCCATATTCCCAAACCTCAGGCATTCGCCAGTCGGCGTGTCCGCCTATAGTGAGACTCTCCACATATTTTTTGGAATCGACCCAGTTCAAACATTTTCCTAGATCGGCAAAGCTGTCTTTTTGGGTCCACATCAATTTCGATTTAGTTTCAGTGATAGTTCCATCTCCATTGTCTATCAGGTTGAGTCGTGAGGAAGGTGGTGGCGGCGGTACATAGGGAGGGGCGACGTAAGGATCTCTGGGGACATAGAAATTCCGTTCAGCGTTTGTGGTGTTTGGTAATGTCGTCACCATTGTGATTAGGATGAGACTACTTAAGAGGAATCTGGAATGTCTATAGTTTTTCATGGATTAAAAAGAAAGCATCCTATTTTTATGACTCCGTTTCCCTGATGGTTTTAAGGGGTTTATTATTTATGACATCAAGGCTGCTTAAAATTCCTGTGGTAACAGTAAGGATAACGCCAAAACAAAATGCCCCTAAAATAATTCCGGGTTGTAAATGCCAGGCGGATTTGATCATGTATTTCATGATAGCCCATGAGAACCCTTGCGCCAGAAGAATACCGACCAGCGCTGAGATGACTCCGATAGTCGCATATTCAAAACCAAGAATAGAAGTCACCATTTTTCTTTTAGCTCCGAGAATTTTTAATACAGCCGATTCACGTAAACGCCGGTACTTGGTTGAGGCAATAGAACCGGAGAGTATAAACAGACCGGCTGCGATGGCAAAGCCAGACATAAAGTCTACCAATGTTGTTAATTTGGAAACGGTGGACTCAACGGTTTTGACGATGTCACGGGTACTGAGGGCGGTAATATTGGGCAATGCTTTTACAACGGCATGTTGCAGTTGCAATTCCTTTTCGTCAGGAACGTGAACGGTGGCGACATAGGTAATGGGTGCGCCAGCCAGTGCGCCCGGTGAAAAGATCATATAAAAATTGGTCCGCATATTTCGCCAGTTTACACTGCGAATGCTGGTGACTTTTGCCGATACGGGTATGCCTTGAATGTCAATCGACAACTGGGATCCTATTTTCGCACCTAATCTTTTTGCCGCATCTTGTTCCAGAGAAACTTCGGCGTTTTTCGCTCGTTCCTTATCCCACCACTGGCCTTCAATTATTTCATTATCTTTTGGAGGAGGCCCTTCCATGTAAGTTAAGGCAAATTCACGGTTGATGAACCACTCCTCGCGCTGTTTGTCTTTGTATTGCCAATTAGCAATAAGATTCTCATCGATACTATGTAGACGTGAGCGCACCAGTGGTGTCACGCTTCGTTCGGCCTCTGGAGCGATTCGGTCCAGTACTTGAGTGAAGGTTTCTTTCTGGCCTCTTTGGATATCGATGAAAAAATAATTGGGAGGATTCATCTCTGTATTTTTATTCAACATAGCCAGTGTGTCCATTTGCACCAGCCTCACGGTGAGAATCAGCATGATGCCCATTCCCAGACAAGTGATGATCGAGGCTGCCTGATTGTTCGGTCGCTTTAGGTTAGACATTCCATATCGTCTGGCTATGGAACCTGATTGGGGCAGTGCCTTAAGTATTCTTAAGAGTAGTAACGATGCCAATGCGAACACAATTATAGATATTCCAAGTGAAGCGAGGAAAACCAGTCCACGTTTTATAGATTCTGCCTGCCAGCAGATCATGGCTGCAAGGCCGAGCCCTAGAGTTGCCCCTGCCATCCATCTTTCTTTTCGCGTTCCAGAGGTGAGTTCTTCTTCTTCGAAGTTGCGGCGAAACAATCGTAAAGGGCGTGTCCGAACGGCTCTTAACAAGGGCCAAAGGCAAAATAGAAGTGTTGTTGCAACGCCTAACAGGATTGACTGCAAAGCAGGAATCCAATAAAAAGACGGTTCGAGTTGATAGTTGATCAGGCCTTCCATCTTGGAAGGTAACAAGTAGGTGAGAAAAAAACCTAGTGTGACTCCCAACAAACTACCCAGGATCCCCAGAGCCAAGGCTTGTAAAAGATAGACTTTTAAAAGAGTGCGGGAAGATGCGCCGAGACAATTCATAATCGCCACGGTATCGAGTTTTTGCGCCATGAAAGTGCGAACGATCATGGCCACCCCGATACCCCCCATAAGAAGCGCGATAACACCGAGCGCACCCAGGTATTGCCCCATTCTTTCTATGGAATTGGAAAGCGACGATTGCATATCTTTATAAGTTCGAATGGATAAGGTTTTGTCGGGTAAGCCTCGTTCAAGAAGTGCCAGTGCTTTTTCCAGTTCAATGCTGTCAGGGAGTTTTATTAAAGTGCGGTGCTTGATCCTGCTTCCAGGCTGAATAAGATCGGCTTTATCGAGCATGGCCCGGGATATGAATAGACGCGGCCCAATGCTAAAGGCGCGGGAGATGCGATCGGGCTCAGATACAATGGTACCTGTGATTTTTAATTTTGTTTTTCCAAGAGAAAATTCATCGCCAATGCTCAATCCGGTTTTTATTAGGAATGAAGATTCAACCACTGCGCCGTTCTCCTTGAGTAATTCCTGTAAAGGCAAGTCGGGGTCGTTTTTAAAATCTCCATAAAAGGGATATTGCGGCCCGGATAGAGGAATGGATTTAAGCTCCGTTATCATGGAGCCGGATTTTTCTGGCGAATCCAGGTTTTCGAATTGTGCCATGCCGTGCAGTTCTTTAAGGAATAAAAACTCGGTTCCTGCGGGCAATATTTTTTTCTGATAGGCAAGGTCTTCTTCGCCCTGTTGCCAACTGCCTTTAATGGCGATGTCGGCTGCCAGCAATCCTTTGGCCTGGCCCTGAATTGTTGCCTGCACCATATTGGAGAAACTTTTAACGGTCATTACCGCACCGACACCGATGGCAATGCAGAGAATAAAAAAGGACATGCGTTTCCACGCACCTCGCGACTCAGCAAAAATTAGTGAGATCAATTGCTTGAAATTGAGCTGGGAGGGATTCATGAAATTTCTTTTTTTCGGTCGGAGATAATTTTCCCATCTTCCAGTGTTAGGATACGCTGGCTTTGGTCGGCTACCTGAGGTTCATGGGTGACAAGGACGATCGTGGCTTGTTTTACCCGGTGCAGTTCATGAATCAACTCGATAATACGATCACTATTTTTTGAATCGAGATTGCCGGTGGGTTCATCTGCAAGAATAATATCGGGCTCGTTGACGAAAGCGCGCGCAAGGGAAAGGCGTTGCTGTTCGCCTCCAGATAATTGCGCTGGGTAATGATGTTGTCTATCTCCTAAACCCACCATGCCTAGCAAATCTTCTGACTTCTTGGCCGCGCCGGGAGTGCCATTGAGCTCTGCTGACAGCACAACATTTTCCAGCGCAGTCAGGGTGGGGATGAGATGGAAATTTTGGAAGATGAAACCGAATCTTTTCCCACGCAGAACGGCAAGTTCGTCTTCGTTGAGTTTCGTGATATCCTGCCCATCTATATTGATGGTTCCACCTGTCGGCGAATCGAGTCCTGCGATCAGACTGAGTAACGTGGTTTTGCCACTCCCAGAATGACCGGTGATCGCTATGAACTGTCCGGTTGGAATCGTGAGGTCGATAGATTTTAATATTTCTACTTTATGACCACCGCCATGCAGAGTTTTTATTAATCCAGATATTTCAATCAATGTCTTTTTCGGGTTGAGATTTATAAATTAACTGGATATTGCATAAGTGCTTCTCTTGTGTGGATTGGAAAGAGTTATTAAAACACCCTCACCCCAACCCTCTCCCCTCAAGGGAGAGGGAGTGAAAAGTTCCTTCTCCCCTGGAGGGAGAAGGCTAGGATGAGGGGGTAAATGATTTTTTCCACCCATAATTTGCAACACTCATGCAGTATTCGGTTTAGGCTTATTGTATTACAAAAATATGCGAACCATTTTATTAAACTTTTGTCGAATTTCTAGTTATGTTCTGGCAGGATTACTGATTATTCTGGGCGAAAGCCCGAGTTACGCTGTCGAAAAAACAAATTCGATGGCGGGTGCTAAACAGGAGAAACTTGTGGTACTTGCGTTTGGGGATAGTTTAACAGCTGGGTTTGGTGTTGATGAAGAATATAGTTTTCCTTCACGTATCCAGGTGAAAATTGATAACGAGAATTTAGATTATAAAGTTGTCAATGCTGGCATCAGTGGAGACACAACCGCAGGCGGTGTTGCCCGTATCAACTGGTTGATGAAACACAAACCCAAGATCGTAATACTTGCTTTGGGAGCCAACGATGGTTTGAGGGGGCTATCCGTGGATGAGATGTATACTAATCTTGAAACTATGATTCAAGTCTTCCATGAACATAACGCTCAGGTTTTGTTTGCGGGTATGAAGGCTTTGCCCAATTATGGAGAAGATTATGCGAAAAAGTTTGAATCAGTATTCCCGGAGTTAGCGAAGAAATATAACCTCGTCTATCTGCCTTTTTTGTTGGAGGGGGTAGCCGGTGTCCGGGAACATACCCGCCCCGATGGGTTGCACCCTACCGCGTCTGGTTATAAAGTTGTTGCTGATCTAGTCTGGCGATATCTACAACCGATGTTGAAAAAATAATAGTTAAGATTTTAATGGGGTCATCCATTGCAATATTTTTTCGTAGCAGTTTCCAGATTTTAAAACTTCCATAGCCAAATCAAACCCTTCCTGTGGTGTTTTGAAAATATCCGCAAGATGGGTCAGGCAGGCCGCTTGACTTGCTATTTGTGTGGCTGCTGGTCCTTCCCCGGATTTTAAGGCGCGCTCCCCCAGTTGCGCAATGGTTTCCCGCTTCGATTCTATTTCCTTTAAAGCCTCGTGAGATTCCAGAATTTGTTTTGCGGTTCCTTCCTGAAACATTTCTGAATACTTTAAGGAACGACTCTGGGTTTCTTTGTTTCCATCTTGAATAAAAACTTTGGCTTCTTTATGCACGCCGAACAGGGTCGTGCCTTCCATCCCATTTCCAACAATGACTCGGTCGAACTGACTGCGTTTCCCTATTTCGGTTAGGGAGACTTCGTAGCCGCGATGAAAATAAGTGGTGGCGATAAAACTTTGACCGTCTGCCTGAAGCGGCATCAGAATTTTTTCAAGTGTTGCCAGCATCGGTCGTTTGACAATTTCAGATCGAATCGACCGCAGGTTTTCCAAGGCAGGAAGGGCATCGCCAGTATTAATGTACCCAAAGTGAGAATCTTGTATTTGTTTTATCCGTTTCTCGCCGTTACCAGATTGTGCGACCTGATAATGGTTGACCAGTAAATCTTCGAAGGTGATACCAAACTTGGGGGGTAATGGTAAAGCGGAATGACCGTAAGCGGGAAGTCCTAACTCGGCAATCACCGGGATCGCGTAAAATCCAAAATAGGGGATGCGCTGAAATCCATCAAACGGGTCAGCGATTTGCAGGAGTTTATTGAGAGCGATTTTTTTTGGGGTGATTCTTTTTTGTAAAGCCCGCCAATAGCCGATATTTTCGGGGACAGTTTCAATTTTCATGCGGGCAGCGATTAGGAAAACGCCCATTCGCACCTGAGAAACTTCTTCATCCAGAATCAGCGATAAGGCATCTTCTGCTTCTTCTTCGGTGAGGTCCTTGCTCAATTTGGGACCGGCGGCTATCTTTTGCAGATAGGCCTGCATTCTATTCTCAGGCGACATTTCAGTCATTGATGCGGGAATCCTTTTTAAGTCGGGTCTATTTGGAGTATGATAAAGGTTCTATTTTTAAACCCAAATTTTTTCGAGAATTAATGTCAGTTTCCTGTCCAACGGATCATACCATTTCCGATAGATCAGTGCCGAATCAAGCCATCCGGATACTCTTAGTTTACCCCAATACACGGGAAGTGGCTCTTGCCAACCTGGGTTTCCAGCAGGTTTATTCTTTATTGAATTCCATCGAGGGAATTGAGTGCGATCGCTATGCATTGCCCGCCGACTGGAAACCGGAAATGGAAACACTGAGTCAGCTCGATTTGAGATCTATGGACATGAATCGGCTGCCTAAAGATTTCGATATGATCGCATTTTCGATTTCCTTCGAACCTGATTATTTGAACACTGTAATTGCGTTGAAGTACTTCAATATCCCTCTAGATAGGGAGAAGCGGGATGCCTCCTATCCGATGATTGTTGCAGGTGGATCGGCAATTTTTATCAATCCCGAACCTTTGGCAGATTGCATGGATGTGTTGTTCATCGGTGAAGGCGAAGGTATGGCAAATCAGTTTTTTGATAAGTTTCTTGAAATTGAAGATAAGAAAAATTTCCTGGAACAGGCGGCAAAAATTCCTGGAATCTATGTTCCTGAGTTTTTTAATTTGAAAATGGAATCAGGTTTGCAGACAGGTGTTTCCACAACCATTGATATTCCTTCACGCGTGACCCGTCATTGGGTGGCAGAAGAAGAATCTCTTTGCACGCACTCTGTGGTTCATGGCGAAGATTCCACGTTTAAGGATATGGCTTTGATGGAGGTCACTCGAGGTTGCATATGGGCTTGCCGCTTCTGCACGGCGGGGTTTATCTATCGACCGCCTCGCCTCCCCAATTTGGATAAAACCTATGATTCTATGTCACAGCTTCTTGAAGGTCAGGGAAAGACAGCGCAAACAATCGGTTTGGTAGGGCCTTCAGTAACGGATCATCCGCAACTTCCAGCACTGGCGAAAAGAATTACCGATGAAGGCAAGACCCTTTCGTTTTCATCATTGCGAATGGAAACTCTTACAGATGAGTTGGTTGACCTTATTCTACAGAGCGGACAAAAAACTTTAACAGTAGCCGTGGACGGTCCTTCTGAAAGAATGCGCGACGTGATCAACAAAGCGGCGACCGATGATTTTATCGTAGAAAAATGTGGCTTTCTTACTCGCAAAGGTATTTTGCATTTAAAAATTTATTCCATCATTGGGTTACCTCATGAAACCGATGATGATATCGAGCAGTTCATTCGGCTGGTCGAACGGGTTCAAGACGTTTATGTAGACGAGTGTCGGAAGCATGGGCGCATCGGCCGAATAACGATCAGTTTGAGTCCACTGGTCCCGAAACCGGGAACCCCGTTTCAGTGGCATCCTATGGAAGAAGTGAAAAGTTTAAAGAAAAAGTTTGCCCGAGTTCGCAAAGCATTGGGGAAACTCCCACATCTTAAAATGAGTTTCGGTTCCCCCAATGAAGCTTATCTCCAAACTTACCTTTCCCGTGGTGATCGCAGTGTGCAAGAGTTTTTTAAGACTTACCTGAATAATGGGCACGATGCAAAAGGTGCTTTAAATAAACATTCGGTGGACTCCTTCGTGTACCGCCAGTACGGTAAAGAAGATTATCTTCCCTGGGACATCGTCGATCATGGTTATCGCAACGGATTTTTATGGGATGATTACCAGCGCGGTCTAATGGCCGGGCGCACTCCCGTCTGCGATACCGCCACCTGCCACGTCTGCGGCATCTGCTAACCGGGCAACGCCCGGTGGTAATAGGTCTATACCCGTAAAGCTAAAAAAATCGCTACGCTTCTAGATTTTAATTTTCTCCTCTGCGTTCACCTGTGTTTGTAGTATCCAACATTTGCCTTCATGCCCGGAATGGGTAAATCTGTGGTTAAATACCTGCATGTTATTTGATATTGAAAAGATGAATAAACTTCCACCGGAAGCGCGATTTTTTGATGTGAATGGACTCTGGTATTTTTTCAACGGCTGGGTTGTTCGCATGCTTTATCCCACACCGGTGACCCCTAACCAGATTACGTTTTTGTCACTGGTGTTCGGTTTGCTTTCGGTGGGGTTTTATGTTTCGGGTAGATCGGATGCATTGCTGTGGGGCGCCGTTTTTCTTTATGGAAAAGTGGTTCTGGATAATGTGGATGGAAACCTGGCGCGAGTCCGCGGTACTTCCTCCCGGTTCGGAAGGTTTTTAGACTCGCTTGCCGACTTTCTTGTTACGGTTTTGGTTTATATAGCCATTTCTTATTATCTTGTGCAATCCACTGGCGATAGTGGGTTCTGGTTTTTGGGATTGTTTGGGTTGTTCACTGGTTTTATGCAAAGCACATTTTTTGTCTTTTATCTGGTGAGTTACACTTCGCGCGTGGGTTCTTATGACAAGAATAGGGTGGATGAAAGTATTACCAAAGAAGATCAGGCGGCAGCAGAAGAAGATGTATCACTTGTATGGGATTTAAGATTGCAGAAACTTTTTGCCCTGGGTTATGGCTGGCAAGACCGGTTGGTTGAAGGGTTGGATTCTGCTTGCCGTAAACTCGCGGGCGTTCCCGAAACAGAAGAGGCGTTGAAGGTCTGGTATGGAGACCGAATTTTCCTGACAGCGATCAGCCCTTTTTGTCTTTGTACGAATAATGTGATGCTGGCGATTTTTTCATTGTTCGGTCAGGTAGAACTATTTTTAGTACTGCTAATTTCCCTGATGAATTTTTATTGGGTCGGCCTGCTGGTCTGGAAAGTTTCTCGTGAAAGAATTTCCAAAAGTGGGTAGAGGGTGAATAGAGAAAAGCATTTGTCTTCTTTCGGCCATAAACGGATATTCCGTTAAAGAAAATCACCTTAGTTTTTTCCTCGTATCTCATATTTTCCGGACGTCAAAAGCCCATTAAATGATTGTTTTGGCAATGTAAGTGGTCCAATACATTCAATCAATAAACTTGCCTTTAAATGATTGTTTTGGCAATGTAAGTGGTCCAATACATTCAATCAATAAACTTGCCTTAAACAACTTTTAGCATATTTTACTTGCAAAAGTGTTTTAAGTGGATTAGCATTTGTCCTGTTCCATATGAATCCGGGCTCTAGGCTTGGTGGGGGGGGGCTAATAAACCCACTGTGTTTGGCAGAAATTATTGGTTTTATGCCTCTCAGAGCAACCCAGGGTTCAAATTATCTTATTCTATATTTAACTCAAGGGAGCAGTGACATGAAAACATCGATGAAGAGTATTGGGTATTTATTTGTTTGTTTGGGGTTTGTGGCATGCACGACGACGTCTGGATATTCAGAAAAAACAGAAAGCAAGCTTAACGATGCGAATATCGCCGCGATCGTGGTCGGAGCCAACAAAATCGATATCTCCGCCGCCCAAATTGCTCTGGGTAAATCCATCAATGGCGAAATAAAGGAATTTGCCCAGCGTATGGCTACAGATCATCAAGCGGTTTTGGATTCGGCTGTCAAACTCGTTACCCGGTTGGGCGTCACCCCGCAAAATAATGATCTGGTACACGCTTTAGGGAAACAGTCCATGGAACATGAGGCAAAGCTGAAAACGCTATCCGGCGGGGCATTCGATAAAGTTTATATCGATCATGAAGTTGCCTACCACGAAGCCGTCATCGGTGTCATAAAGGATCAACTCATTCCAAACGCTACAAACGGGGAATTGAAAGACATGCTGGTTTCGGTCGTACCGGCGTTTGAAGCACATCTCGCTCACAGTAAGATGGTTCAAGGAAAAATATAGTGGGGGAGTACTCTCCGCGAATCGAAAAAAGGTGGGCAGAGTATGCAAAATTTATTTTGATGCTCTGTTCCCTTTCGGTCGTCTCTTGCGTGAACTCTGACGTGAAGAAGAATCTTGATCGACAACCTCAGGTGCACGAGGTGGAAATAAAAAAGTTTAGATTCAAGCCCGCGACCTTGATTATCCATACTGGAGATTCAGTGCGGTGGGTCAACAGGGATATTGTTCCGCATCGCGTGGCGGACTCACGCCGGAAGAAATGGGAGTCC
>JABJCF010000424.1 GCA_018665625.1 Nitrospina sp.
ATGGCTGCGATTATAGGATTGCCTGTCGAGACCATTCAAGAGTTGTGTGATAAGGTTTCCAGTGAATCTAATCTTGTCCAACCTGCTAATTTAAATAGTCCGGTTCAGACCGTTATTGCGGGTCACAAAGAATCTGTTGAAAAGGTTTCTGAAGATGCTTTAGCAGCCGGGGCAAAAAAGGCAGTGATGCTCCCTGTGAGTGCGCCCTTTCATAGTGCCTTAATGAAACCGGCAGAAATCAAGCTTCAAAAAGAATTGGAAGACACTGAGTTTCACGACCTGTCCTTTCCTGTCATTAATAATATCGAGGCAAAACCCATTAACAAAGGAACTGAGGCAAGAGAATCTTTAGTAAAACAAGTATGTTCTCCAGTTCGATGGTCAGAAACGATGCAGTGCATCGTTGACAACCAAATTGATACAGTTGTGGAATTAGGCTCTGGAAAAGTATTGAGCGGATTAATGAAGAGGTTTGATAGAAATATTAAATGCTTTCAGGTTGGGGATAGAGAATCATTATCCCAAACTCTTGCTGCCTTAAAATAAATAAAGAAAAACTGGATAAAAAATGGAACTTGACGGAAAAATCGCCCTTATAACAGGGGGTGCTCAGGGAATCGGAAGAATTATTAGTGAAGAGTTGGCGGGACAGGGTGCCCATGTTATTTTGGGCGATGTTAATTTAGAGGGTGCTGAGAAAACTGCTGGAGAAATAAAGAGCAGCGGAGGAAAAGCTTCTGCAGTTCGAATTGATGTCTCAAATGCCGCTGATGTGAAAAGTGTTTTTGATTCGATTATAAAAGAGTATAAGCCGGTTGATATTGTTGTTAATAATGCTGGGATTACCCGAGATGGATTATTAGTGCGAATGAAAGAGGTCGATTGGGACCTTGTATTGAATATTAATTTAAAGGGTAGTTTTTTGTGCAGCCAGCAAGCTGCCAAGCAAATGATGAAACAGAAAAGTGGGGCTATTGTAAATATTGCTTCCATTGTAGGGGTGATGGGGAATTTTGGTCAGGCAAATTATTCAGCTTCTAAGGCTGGATTGATTGGCTTCACCAAAACACTTGCAAGAGAGATTGCACCTCGGGGCATTCGTGCTAATGCAGTTGCACCCGGTTTTATCGATACAGAAATGACAAGAGTTTTGGAAGAACCGGTTCGAGAAAAATTAATCGAGCAAATTCCACTTGCTCGATTAGGACAACCAGAAGACGTTGCACGCTGTGTTTCTTTTTTGGTTTCGGAAAAGGCCAGTTATATTACGGGCCAAGTAATTAATGTAAACGGTGGTATGTTGATGTAATTCCAACTAGGAGTTTGAAAAGCTATGTCTGTTGAAGAAAAGGTAAAAGAAATTATTGTCGATCAATTAGGAGTGGATGAAAAACAGGTCAATGCCGAAGCATCATTTATTGATGACTTGGGTGCAGATTCTTTGGACACGGTAGAGTTAGTCATGGCTTTGGAAGAGGAATTTGACATTGAGATTCCTGATGAAGATGCTGAAAAGATCGCAACAGTACAAAATGCGGTGGACTATATTAAAGGCCAAACTAATTGAGTAGCCTCCCTCATCCCTGAGGTATATTGATGAAAAAAAGAGTAGTTGTGACTGGGTTGGGGATCGTTTCTCCCTTAGGCTTGGGAGCGAAAGCGAACAAAGAGGCTTTGTTCAGTGGTCGTTCTGGAGTTGATCGTATAACCAGTTTTATCCCTGATGATGACTTCCCTGTGAAAATAGCAGGTGAGGTGAAGGGGTTTGACTCGAAAGATTATATCGATCATAAAGAAATAAAAAAGATGGACCGGTTCATTCACTATGCAGTGGCCTGTAGTAAAATGGCTATGAATGAATCTGGCCTGGAAATCAATGACTCCAATGCTGAGAGAGTAGGGGTTATTGTTGGTGTGGGTCTTGGCGGTCTCCCCGCAATAGAAAAATATCACGACATTTATAAAGAAAGAGGAGTGAAAAAAATCACTCCATTTTTCATTCCTATGCTGATTGCGAATCTTGCATCCGGGCAGGTTTCTATCCTTACCGGTGCTAAGGGGCCGAACTCTTGTGTTGTCACGGCTTGTGCCACAGGGACTCATTCCATAGGTGAGGCAGCAAGGCTGATTCAATATGGTGATGCGGATGTGATGATTGCCGGGGGAACCGAATCCGTTATAACTCCTCTTTGTGTTGGCGGATTCAACGCCGCTAAAGCTTTGTCGCACCGAAACGATGATCCGCAAGGTGCCAGCCGACCTTTTGATAAAGACCGAGATGGTTTTGTTATAGGTGAGGGCTGTGGGGTGCTGATCCTTGAGGAATTAGAACATGCCAAAAAAAGAGGGGCTACTATTCTTGGTGAGGTTATTGGATACGCTCTTAATGGGGATGCCCATCATATTACTGCAACAGCTCCAGGTGGTGAGGGGGCAGCAAGATGTATGAACCTAGCCTTGAATAATGCGGGGATAAATAAAGAAGATGTCGACTATGTCAACGCCCACGGCACCTCAACCGCTGCCGATGCAACGGAAACTCAAGCAATTAAAACTGTATTTAAGGACCACGCAAAAAAACTTCCAGTCAGTTCAACTAAATCCATGACGGGGCACCTTTTGGGCGCCGCAGGGGGTGTTGAAGCAATTTATTCGCTCATGGCAATGGAAAGCGGAACCTTGCCTCCCACCATCAATTACACGACGCCCGATCCAGAATGCGATCTGGACTATGTGCCCAACCAAGCCCGAGAAGCGAAAGTAGATATCTGCCTATCCAATTCTTTTGGTTTTGGTGGTACCAATGGAGTTCTGGTTTTTAAAAAATTCACTGGATAACTTTGAAAATGGATTTTTCTGAAACGCGCATGGAGGAATTATCCTCTCTTCAGAGTAGAACAAATTATAAATTCGCCGATTTAAAACTACTCAATAAAGCTCTCACCCATAAATCTTACGCTAACGAAAAAAGCAACAACCACAAACACAATGAGCGGCTGGAGTTTTTGGGAGATTCTGTTCTGGATATCCTTGTAAGCGATTACCTTGTTCAAAAATTCAGTGATTTCGCTGAAGGAACATTGTCAAAAATTCGAGCCTCGGTGGTCAACGAATCTTGCCTTGCAAAATTGGCTAAGAAAATGGAGTTAGGTGATTATTTGTTGTTGGGTAAGGGAGAGGACTTGTCTGGCGGAAGAAAAAAACCCTCTATTCTTGCCGATGCCTTTGAAGCTTTAGCCGGTGCTGTATTTCGTGATGGTGGTTTGAAGGCCGCTTCGGGTATTTTTCTCCCATTATTGATAGAGGAAATTGATAAAACGGCGGAGTCATGGTCTTTTAGAGATTTTAAAAGTGATCTCCAGGAGTACACACAGAATAAATTAGTATGCATTCCTGCCTATAAAGTGGTTCGGGAAATTGGTCCTGATCATGCGAAAGAATTTGAAGTGGTTGTGATTATTAAAAACGAGATTCAAGGAAAAGGTCTGGGGCGTAGTAAAAAAGAAGCAGAACAGGCTGCAGCAAAAATTGCTATGGAAAGTTTCTCATCTGGTGCGCAATAAAAATTTTAGTTCTTATAATAATTAGGGATAAAATATAACCCATTCAAATCATTTTAGAATTTTTATATGCTTGAAGATTGGATTTTAAGGAAGAAGGAAATTGAAGACTCCAAAGATAAGTTGAAGGGCGCAGACCTTTGTAATGCAAAACTTATGCAGGCCAAACTAAAAGGTGCAAGTTTAGAAAATGCAGATTTAACAGCCGCATATCTAATCAAAGCGGACCTAAGTGGAGCGAATTTGTCGGGAGCAGACTTAACCCAGGCTGTATTAAGTGAAGCAGATCTTTCGGGAGCGGATTTTGATGGTGCTGAATTGGAAGACACTTTTTTAAATGGTGCAAATTTAAAGGACGCGGTAAATCTGACTTGCGATCAACTTGATTTAGCTAATTATGATAAAGATACAATTTTCCCTCACTATATAACTATAAACTGGTCACCCGACGGCCTTTGTGAATGCATTGAAGAAAAATAATAATAGGATGACAGGAAGATGAAAGAAAAAGAGATACTCAAGTTGATGACGGACATTCCTTTCTTTAAGCCGTTCACTTTAAAAGAGAAAAAGATTATGGCATCAATTGATACTCACATTGTTGAATTTCATAAAGGTGACCATGTTATCCGGCAGGGAGAAAAAGATTCTACCATTTTCGTGCTCCTCAAGGGGAGTCTGGCCATCACAAAAGATGAAGTTCCGGATGCAGAGCTGAACACCTTGAATGCGGGTTCTATGTTTGGCGAGGTGCCTTTGATTACTGGGAAATCCCGATCGACAAATGTTATAGCAAAGAAAAAAGTTGTGGTTTTGAAGATGGATAGCTATCTCCTGAAAACATTAGACCCTGCTATCTTAAATAAGTTTAAAGACCATCTTTTGAAAATATTAATCGGTAGATTGGATGAAATGAATACAGCAATGGCTGGTTTTAAACATGAATTTGAAAAAATGTATCGGCGCTTGTAAAAACGCGCTTTGAGGTTTTTATGGTAAATAAAAAGCTGCCATACGAACGAGACCCAATTCCAGAAGATAAAGAACCGCCAAAATTTGAAGTAGAAACTATTGCTTCAAAGCTGGTTTTTGGTTTTAGTGTTTCATTAGGTATTTTTTTTCTTTCTCTGGTGGCCATTGGTATATGGCAATCGTTTAACCAATTCCTTGATTATTTAACGGGCTTCTTTTAAAAAAATTCCTCTGTGAAAAAACGAGATCAATTAATTATTCCGGTATTCATACCGCATGAAGGTTGTCCCTATCGTTGCGCCTTTTGCAATCAGACGAAAATTACCGGGGTAGGTGTGCAAAGTGACCAGAAGATTGTTCAGGATGCAATTCATACTTATTTGAATGTTTTTGATTCAGGTAACTTACCGGAAAAACGCCAAGTAGCTTTTTATGGCGGAAGTTTTACAGGGCTATCTATTCAAAGGCAAAAATTATTGCTTGATGCAGTTCGGCCTTGGATTGAATCGGGAAAAATTCATTCGATTAGGGTTTCCACTCATAGTTTACTTGTGAATAATCAAAATATTTTATTACTAAGAGAGAATAATGTCCGAATCGTTGAGTTAGGTATTCAATCCACAAACAATAAAGTGCTGGATGCCGTGGGTCGACCTTGCAATTTTGATACGGTAAGATCAGCTGTAAATTCAATTCGAAAAAATGGTTTGGGTCTCGGTTTGCAATTAATGCCAGGGCTCCCAGAAGATAATGAATCCATTTTTATGCAGTCCGTACACGATGTGATTGGACTTGAGCCCGATTTTGTGCGAATTTATCCCACTCTGGTGATTAAGAATACTGATTTATATGAAATGTATAACTCAGGTTCATACGTGCCGTGGAGTTTGGAAAGAATGATTCAATTGGTAAAAAATGCATTAAAAGCATTTAAAAAATTTGATATTTCTGTGATCCGGGTAGGTTTGCATGCAGACCCCTCGATGCTTGAAAATCTTGTGGATGGTCCTTATCATCCGTCTTTCAGATATCTAGTGGAAAGCCGGATCGCCAGAGATAGAATGTTTGATTTGATTGAGAGCTTGCCGGAAATCCCTTCAACAATATCTTTTAGGGTACCCTCCAGGCATGTTTCTTTGTTCCTGGGTCATAAAAAGGATAACATCTCCGCTATTAAGAGTCGGTATGGTATTCGAAATATATTGATTCAACAAATTGGCAATCTAGAAGATTTGCAGTTGGTTGCCTGATTATTTTTTAATTTGTAAATGAAAGGAAGCTTTAATGGTTACTATTGGAATGAATTATCAGATGATACCGGGTAAAGAGAAGGTTTTTGAAGATGCCTTTACAGCAGTTTTAGGTGTAATGGAAGAAATGGAAGGGCACTCAAAATCTTTTTTATACAAAGATGTTAGCAATGCTCAGTCGTATTTGATCGTTTCCGAGTGGAGTGAAGAGCAGGCGTTTAATGATTTTATGGCATCTGACAAATTTAAAAATGTAGTGAACTGGGGTAAAGAAAATATTTTGGCAGGACGTCCTTCACATACTGTTTATAAACATTAATTTGCAGGAGTATGTTCATAAAGACCATCGCGAATACAGCGTTTGACTTTTTTATAAAATAGCTCTGTATCATGAGGTAGTTGACCATCCAGACGCCAACGGACTTTAATTATTTTCCCGGCAGGATGCTCAATGACATCAATAACCTCGCCTGTATTTCGGGAAAAGTGTTCGTAAAGTGTGTCGCCAGTATTAATTTTCATTTTTATTGTTCCTGATTTTTTAAGCTTTTAGTTTATACATTTTAATTTGGAAATGCATTTGAAATCCCGCAAGCGGGTTTTATTTTCCACTCGATGGGCGTCTAATAAAATGGAGTTTACCTTCGGGCAGATAACTTAATACTACAATCATCAGCGTTATTTATTATTAGTAAGAGAGGAAGGATTGATGGAGGATTATATTATCATGTGCCCGATGTACCCCACTATGACTTCAGGGAAAGTAGATAAATTTCTGGTTAGAAAAGGGGATAAAGTGAAACCGGGAACTGCCGTTGCCGAGATAATCTCTGAAGGTTATTTTACCCTGCTTTCAGAGGTTGAAGGGATTATTACAGAATTCTATGTAATGGAAGGCGAGTATGTAGAGGTGGACACGGCCATCATTGAAATTGAATTAGCAGAACCAGAAGAAAAATAATTAGAATGCAGCTAAAATAAATTTAGCGGTGATGAGATAAATCGCAAGGCCGAGTATATCGTTGGCTACCGTTATGATTGGTCCGGTGCTTATTGCGGGGTCAATATCCAGATTAATAAATATAATAGGGGTCAGAGAACCTACCAGAGCTGCTACCGATACAGCTAGAATGATTCCAGTCCCTACGACGACTCCTAATATGGGCTCCGTATTTAATACTACTTCTGCCGTAAGACCGATTAAAAACCCACAAAGAACTCCGAAGATTACTCCATTAAGAACTCCTACCAGGATTTCGTTTTTAATTATATATGCAATATTGTCATCTTGAATGTCTCCTGTGGCAAGACCTCTAACAATAATTGTTGCTCCTTGAATCCCCACATTCCCGGCAAGGCCGATGACAAAAGGGATGAATAGAATTATGGCGGTATATTCTGAGAGCGTTCCGTCAAAGGCACCTAGTATCCAGGCGCTTATAATCCCTCCAATGAAGGTTGTAAAAAGCCAGGGAGCGCGCGCTATTAGTTTGCTACTGGTTTTTTTTGCGAAGGGATCTACTGTGGCCGTGCCGACCATTGTATATATGTCTTCACTTGCAATGTCTTCCATGCCACGGATTACATCATCAAAAGTTACAACTCCATGAATAATGTTATTCTCGTCTACAACAGGTAAAATGCTCAGGTGCTCTTGACTCATCACATTGGCAACCTTTTCGCAAGGGTCGCTGATCATTATTTTAGGAGTCTCGGAACGGATAAATTCTTTTGCCAAAGCGGATGCTGGAGCATTTAGCAAATCACGAAGTTTGAAAAATC
>JABJCF010000425.1 GCA_018665625.1 Nitrospina sp.
AAATACATCGGATGCCAAAACATCCTGATAAGCTACCTGATCGTTTTTCAGCACAATTCCTATGCGGGACAATTCAAATTTCTGGAAATATTTGGCCTCCACCTCTTTATTGATTTTTCTAAACCGAGCCTGATTGAGTAACAGTTCAACATCCACCCCACCAATTTTTCTTGAAGGGCTGGATTGAAGAGCAATTAGACTATTGGTTTTGGCAGGCCAGTCAATATGTGAATGGAGTACTGGGATCTTTATACCCGCAACAAAATACGACTCCAGTCCTATTTGCTCGCACGGAAGAATTTTGAAATCCAGGAAATGTTTTTCCAAAACAGATGAAAAAAATCCGCTTTCATCACCACAATTGGCCATTGATCCCACTTCAAACTTAATGGTTCCTGAGGAAAGGATTCCCTCTTGCTTGGAGAGAGCTACACGATTCAAATCACCAATATTTAAATTGGCAGAAAAATCCAATTTACATCCGGTCAAAAACAGGAAAATCGAAATCCATATTATTGGTCTTCTGGTAGTAAACATGAAAGGATCCCCCTTAATATAGTGGGCCCTGAATGGAAGAAAAACTAAAAATGCGTAAGAGGTGCTTTTCCAACCGAGTAGACATTAAACCCGATCTCAAATAACGCCTTGTGGTCCAGGTGGTTTCTGCCATCAAAAACGAAAGCAGGCTTCTCCATTTTATCAAAAATCTTTTGGTAATCCAGCTTACTATACTCAGCCCATTCTGTGATTAGGGCTATGCCGTGAACGCCTTCAGCAGCCTTATAAGGGTCTTCAATATACTCTACCTCACTATCAATGCCCTCTAGGTCTTTTTGAGCATTTTTAAGCGCATGAGGGTCCGTAATCCGCAAACAAGCTTTTTCTTCAAGCAACCTCTTGCATATATAAATTGCAGGTGCATCACGGGTGTCTCCCGTATCGGGCTTAAATGCAAAACCAAACACGGCAAGTTTTTTACCAACCAAAGTATTAAACATTACCTGAAGAATACGTTTTACATAGCGCTCCATTTGATAGTCGTTCAACGTAACTACCTGTTCCCAAAAAGAAGCTATTTCATTCAATTGGTAATATTCACACAAATAAACCAAATTCAAAATGTCTTTTCTAAAACAGGAGCCACCAAAACCTGGACCTGCATTCAAAAATTTTGCACCAATACGGGAGTCGCGGCCAACGGCCTTGGAAACTTCCGTCACGTCAGCTTCGGTCACTTCACATATTGCCGCAATAGAATTGATGGAAGAGATTCGTTGAGCCAAAAATGCGTTAGAAACAAGTTTAGAAAGTTCACTGCTCCAAAGGTTGGTTGTTATCAGGTTTTCTTCAGGAACCCAGTTCAGATAGACATCAACAAGCTCCTTGCGTGCTGCAAGTCCTGATGGCGTATCTTTAGAACCAATCAAAACCCGGTCAGGGAATTCCATGTCACGAACTCCTGATCCTTCTGCCATAAACTCTGGATTAGAAAGGATTTCAAAATGCACTCCATTTGCCCCTGAATGTAAAATTGTTTCGAGCGTTTCAGCGGCTCTAACAGGCAGGGTGCTTTTTTCGACAACAATCTTATTGGAGCGGGAATTTTCTTTTATACGTCTGGCCGTTTGCTCAATATACTGCAGGTCTACTGCTTTTCCCGCGCCCTCGCCAAAGTTTTTCGTAGGGGTGTTGACCGATACAAAAATAATATCTGCCTGATCGATAGCCTCATCAATATCCGTTGAGAAAAATAAATTTTTTCCACGGACTTTCAGAACTCTTTCCTTTAACCCTGGCTCAAATATAGGAAGCTGGTCTGAATTCCAGGCAGCGATTCTTTCTTCGGAAATATCTACGACGGTAACTTTATAGTCAGGACATTTATTGGCAATGATGGTCATGGTCGGACCGCCCACATAACCGGCCCCGATACATAAAATATTTTTTTTGAATTTATTTTGGGTCATTAGAGGCTTTTCGGCGAGATCCAACTCAATCTTGAAAGAAAAAAGGTCTGGCCCAGAGCGGACCAGACCTTTCGACAATGAAGTTAAAAGAAATCAACCTTCTTTATATTTAAAGGTCTTTTTCTTACTATTATAAGGCTTGGTACCTTTTTTAAACTTGAGTTTGCCATCTTTCACTTCAAAATCTTCTATCACCAATGGCGTTTTTTCACTCTGACCTTGCTCTTTAGCCCGGTCATCCTTTTTCTCAAGTTTCTGGTCTGCGTTGTCTTCGCTCCAGTAATCTTCAAATTTGTGGACTTTTAGTTTTCGTTCCTCAAAATTGAATTTGTATTTTTCATGCACCGAAGGTTGGAACGGTGTATTCGGATGGGTGTGACATCGCGTACATACATTTGAGTAATCCCATCTTTGCCCGTACTTTTCGGTATCCGCCTTTGTAAAATCACCTTTTGATGACTTCATGACAGCCCGAAATTGGGAGCCACCTGCCACTGAGTGACACATTTCACAACCCACCTGCTCTTTGTTCGGTTCTGTAGGATCAATTTTACTAGCCGTATCTTTACCTTTTTTACTTTTAGAACCAGCAGGTTTAAAGCCACCCCTTTGTTTGTACCCTGTTGTGTGACAGCGTAGGCATAAAGGAGTTGTTGTGTAATCTTTTTCAGGATCAAGCTTGGCTCTTTCCTTGGCCTCCTTACGAACACCTGCTTTCAGAAGTTCATAGGTGCCACCATGGGGAGATTTTGTCCATGCCTGATAGTATGGGTCATGGCAACTGCCATTACATTTAACAGCGCCCACAAATTTTGGTTTCTTACGAAGATCTTTAACCGCTTTTTGCCGTTTTTTAGGTTTAATTTCCCACCTATCAAACATGGCAATCTCTTCTTCGGTCAGTTTATAACTCTTCTTCTTTTTCTTCTTGGCA
>JABJCF010000426.1 GCA_018665625.1 Nitrospina sp.
GTTCAAAAATAGATAATAAATACTTCCCTTTTAATATTTGAGATCAGCCATGAAAATTTTAGTTACAGGGGATAGGGGTTATATTGGTAGCATTTTAACCCAGATGCTTGAAGAAAAATCTTATGAAGTGGTAGGGTATGATATTGATTATTATCAGGAGACAGACCTCTACCCTACCAAACGCACTTACAAACAAATCACCAAAGATATTCGTCATATTTCCTCAGAAGATATTGAGGGTATGGATGCGGTTATTCATTTAGCCGGACTTTCCAATGATCCCTTAGGCGAGCTTAACCCTAACCTTACTGTTGATATAAATTTTAAAGCAACTGTGAAATTAGCTAAACTTTCAAAAGAAGCGGGTGTGAAAAGATTTATCTACTCCTACTCTCAAAGCATGTATGGAATTTCTGGATCGGACGATGAATTGGATGAATATTATAGTGAGAAAAAACCACTGACTGCCTACGCAAAAACCAAATGGGATGCGGAACTAAAACTTAGGGAAATAGGGAATAGTCAGTTTATTGTTTCCTGTTTTCGTCCTTCCACTGTTTTTGGGGCCAGTCCGCGCTTGAGATGTGACATTGTATTCAATAACTTAGTTGCCTGTGCCTATACAACTGGGAAAATCGAAATTAAAAGCGACGGAACACCATGGAGACCAGTCGTTCATGTCAGGGATGTCTCTAATGCCTACATAGCAGGCTTGGAAGCTCCAGCACATTTGGTATCTAACAAATCGTTTAATGTTGGAATTCCCAACGGTAATTATACCGTGAGGGATTTAGCAGAAGCTGCTCAAAAAGTGGTTCCCGGAAGCACCTTGTCCTTTACCGGTGAACACGGCTCAGATACCAGAACCTACAAGGTTGGATTTCAAAGAATTCTTACCGAGTTAAAAGGTTATTTCAACCCTGAATGGGACTTGATTCGAGGAGGTCAGGAGCTTATTGAACTTTTTCAAAGAGTCAACTTTACTGAGGAACAATTCAGGGGACCTTCCTGTATCAGACTTATGAAATTAAACCAAATGACTCAATCCAATGTCATAGACAAAAACCTTATCCGAATATAAATTATGAATAAATCCATTTTTCAAACTATCTCGAACTGTCGAATTTGTGGCAATGACAAATTAAATAGCATCTTGGACCTTGGGGAACAGCCACCCGCTAATAGCTTGAGAACTGATCTGAGCGAGTCATTGCCCGATGTCCCCCTTTCTATTATCCATTGTGATGATTGTAAAACGGTTCAACTCAAGGAGACGGTTAAACCCGAATATTTATTCTCAAAATATGTATGGGTAACAGGTACTTCATCCACAGCCCAGACCTACAGTTCTTTTTTCTGCGATGAAGCTTTAATGCGCCTTCCTAAGGAAAAATTATTTATTGCCGAAGTTGCAAGTAATGATGGGACTTTTCTAAAACGCTTTAAAGATAAAGGACATAAGGTTCTAGGAATTGACCCCGCCAAGAACATTGCACAAATAGCCATTGATAATGGTATCCCTACCCTTTTAGATTTTTTTGATAACACAGTCGCAGAATCTATTATAAGTCAGCATGGACAAGCTGACTGTATATTTGCTAGAAACGTTATTCCGCACGTGGATAATATTCACGGAGTGATTTCAGGGATGGCTCATTGCATAAAGGATGATGGTATAGCTATTGTTGAGTTCCATTATGGTGACAATATCATGTCTGAATTGCAATACGATTCGATTTATCATGAGCACCTTTTTTATTTTTCATTCCAAAGCCTCAGGTTCCTCCTGGAAAAACATGGCCTTTGGGCTTTCGATTATAATGTAAGCCCAATAAGTGGTGGCTCAATAGCTCTTTATTGCTCAAAAAACAAACGACCAATATCCTCCAAACTTAACGCAAAACTTGAGGCAGATAAAAACTCAGGGCTAGGAATTAAGGGAAATTGGCTGGCATTTGCAGAAAAATGTTTTGACCACAAAGACAAACTTAAAAAACTTATCAAAATGCACAGTGGGAAAGGAGTTAAAATGATTGGGTACGGAGCCTCTGCTAGAAGCTCAACGCTTTTAAACTTCTGTGGCATTAATCATCAACACTTAATTTGTATCGCCGATGGGAACCCTATCAAACATGGGAAGTATACCGCTGGAACAGATATTCCCATAGTTTCTCCGGATGCGGCTTTTGCAAAAAATCCGGACATAGTGCTCCTTTTAGGCTGGAACTTTAAAGATGAGATCTTAAAAACTATCAGAGACAAATATCAGTTCCAGGGGAAAATCATATTCCCTCTTCCTAATGACCCCAAAGTCATAGAAATACAATCTTGTAACCCTCCCTTAAAATAGGTCCATTGTAAATTAGAGTTCTCCTGGATAATGCGAAGCAAAAAGGAGAATGATAATGAAGAAGAGTCGTTATACAGAGAGTCTGATCATTAAAATCCTGCGCGAGATTGAAGGCGGACGAATGATCAAGGATGTATGCCGCCTGTGAAAGTA
>JABJCF010000427.1 GCA_018665625.1 Nitrospina sp.
GGACTCATCGCTTTCGTATTTGGCGAGGAATTTCTCTTCAAAATCAACGATGTGTCTTTGCAGGTCGTTCTTTCGCCCTGTCCATCTTTCGATTTCTTTTTGGTAAGTTATGTTTCCTCTGGAATCTTTTACTTCAATCAGATTGGAGTCACCCCTACCATGAGGTGTAATATTCGCAAAAAAGGAAAGCATCGAATAATAGTCTTTGGTTGGGATCGGATCAATTTTGTGGTCGTGACAACGGGCACATCCAACCGTCATGCCGAGAAAGACTTCTGTAGTTGTGCGTACAATATCGTCTAGGTAATCATAGCGGGCGAGCACCCGATCAGCGGGTTCATCATCCCATATACCCAACCTGTGGAATCCGGTAGCGGTGATTGCTGCGGCACTTGGGTTTTCAATTTCATCTCCGGCAAGTTGTTCCAGAATGAACTGGTCATAGGGTGTGTTTTGATTAAAGGCATTGATTACATAATCCCGATATCGCCATGCCTGTGGTTTATTTCCGTCTCTTTCATACCCGTTGGTTTCGGCGTAGCGAACAAGGTCAAGCCAATGCCTTCCCCATTTTTCGCCGTAGTGGGGGGAGGAGAGAAGTTGGTCGACTAGTTGGTTAAATTTCGTTGGTTCTTGATTGGAAACATAGGCGTCCACTTCTTCGGGAGCGGGAGGAAGTCCGATCAAATCATAATACATCCTCCTGATTAAGGTATGGTCTTCAGCAGGTGGATTGGCAGGCAAATTTTGTTCGCCAAGTTTAGCCTGGATAAAGCGATCAATCGGATTCGCATGGTCGGGTAAATCCGGAATAATAGGAAGTGTGGGTTTCTTGTATGCCCAGTGAGATTTGGTTACTTCATTAACCTCCGTGGTACTGGCATGGCTATGGACATTTTTTGGTTCAATCTCATCCTCTTTGGGAAATGGCAGGCCTATCTCAATCCACTTAGTCAAAGCATCAATTTTCTCTTGGGGCAATTTCCCGATCGGAGGCATTTGATGATCCTCATCTTTATATGATACCATTTGAAGCATGAGGCTTGCCGATGGGTTTTCCAAATCCACAGCCGGCCCAACCTCTCCCCCTTTGAGTACGCCTTCTTTGGTGGTCAGAACAAGTTCCGCCTTCACTTTATCCGCACCGTGACATTTCCAGCAGTTCTGTTCCAAAAGCGGTTTTATTTCTTTTTTCCAAAATGCAATACCATCCTCTGCAATGAGGTTTTGAGTAAGCAGGCAGGTCGAAAGAAGGGTACAGATGCCAGCTAGAGATTTAGAAAAGTATCTAATAAAGGATTTAGTCATCAAAGAATAATTTATGCTTATATTTCTGCCAGGCAACATGGTCCTATGCCACAGCTAAAGAAAGATAACCGAGGTTGGTGGAGATTTCATCGGCAGCTTGTTTGATTAAGCGGCCTGTATCTTCGATTTTTTGTTTATCCATTCGGTTCGATGGTGCGACTAACCAAATGGCCCCTGCGATATTATTTTTTTTGTTCTTTACCACTGCACCGATACAAATTTGCCCTTCCATTTCTTCTTCCCTGTCCACCGCATAACCTAATTGGCGGACTTGGGTGAGTTCTTTGTGTAATTTTGCTTGGGTAGTAATTGTTTTGGATGTAAAGCGGGTAAGCTTGAGCCTTGCAATTATTTGCTTCGATTCTGTGTCAGACAGAGTGGCTAAAAATGCCTTCCCCGGGGCCGAGGTGTGTAATGGAAAACGTAAGCCCGGTTTTACCTTAAAACTGAAATTGTGCAGGCCATCAATTTGTTCCAACACAATTCCTTCCTCATTCACAAAGGTTCCCGCCAACATACTTTCCTGCGTATCATCCCTTAGTTTATAGAGGTATGGAATAACAGATTCGATGAAGGACGGATCTCCTGTTACCGGGGTTGCAAGCTGCAGAAGTCTTTCCGATAGAATAAACCCAGGTCCATCCTTGCTCTTTTTTACATACTTTCTACGCTCCAATGTGGTCATGATCCGATAAACGCTGTTGACTGGTAATCTGAGAACAGCAGCCACTTCGTTTACAGATAGTCCATCGGTTCTTTCGTTTAGCAATTCAATAATCGAAAGTGCACGATCGAGCCCGGGGACATTATATTTTTGATCCGTTTCTTGAGACATTTTTTGATATATAAACTATA
>JABJCF010000428.1 GCA_018665625.1 Nitrospina sp.
AATCTATATTTATGATCTGGCAAAGTTTATCCACAAAAGATCTCTTGTCTTTAACAAATTCTTCAAAAAATAGAACATGAATTCTATCTTTTCCAAAAAGTTCTGCATACAAACACAGAATCCTGTTGTAAAAAAAACCTGCTAACGGACTTCGCGAAATAAACATCTGGCAATAATTCATCCAATCATCAAGGGAGACGTATCGTCTGAAATGAGGAGGAGGAGCTGGTCTTAAATGAACGCCATGGTTTGCATAGTAAGAGGGAATTGCGGTCATTTGATTTCTCACAACGATCAATATTTCAGCTTCAGGAAAAAATTCGTACAAGCGACGCGCGCATACCGTCGGAACATGACTAGTCATTATATCTTCATCCGAGTAAAGAAGTGTTTTCCGAGAATTTTTATTCCTATAGTTCTCGAACAAATCGACACATCTCTCGCGAGGAAAATAAAGGTCGTCATCGTTAGTCAGGGAGGTAACAAGATCTCCATACCTTTCAAATCCCTGCCCGTCATGCCCCAGATAGTCCAACCCATCATGCTGAGAAAACAAGCAACGCTGAAGAGTCGTCGATGCCGTTTTGTTTGCACCAATATGTACAACGATTTTTTTCAACCTTGCTCTCCAGAACAGCGCAAACTACTTAAGTAAGTAGGATCAGATTTACAAAAGAACTAAGGGAGAGGACAATCAACCAACGGAAGCCAAACACGAGACATCTTTGCAACAAAAATCGATTAATCTTTTTACCCGCAAAGCGATTCAAGCATCTGCCCGCTGGAGGTATCCCCCCTTCCAATAGGTGGGAGGTTTTCCCACAAGGCTTTCATTAAACAAAAATTCGGGGTCCACTACTTTGAAGCCGGGGTTTTCCTTTGTAAAATCTCGCGCCGCAACCAGTGGATTATTTTCTGCCCAATCTGACTGACTTCTCGGGGCTCCAACCAAGTCTATTATAATTCCATCACAAACAATAATGAAAGAATCCTTTGCGACAAGTGACGAGTAGGCACGCAGTTCACTTAGAACATGGTCGTAAGAGTGGTTTGAATCCAGAATTAAAAGTACTTTCTCTCCAGGTTTAATTAAACCTTTTACCTCATTCACGGTTTTTGGACCAACCGAGTCCCCTTCCACGACCGTTATGTAATCAGAAAGAACATGGTTCTTAAGGGCCTCGCGGTTTTCGGGAAACAGCCCCCTTTCCACGCCAATCACTCGACCATGCTCCATAACCTGGCAAATGGTCGCATTAAACAGAAGGGATCCGCCATGAGCAACGCCCGTCTCCAAAATCACATCTGGGCGAATTTTCCATATCAACTCTTGAACCCGAATCATATCTTCGGGCAATTGCAACAAAGGACGACCCAACCAAGTGAATGAATATAAATGCTTTACATCCCAACCCACTCTAAGCCAACCCCTTGATGCTGCCTCAAACGCTTCCGGAGATTCCATTGCCCATGTTTGTTCCTGATCCTGTGATTTAACAGTAACCGTATTTGCATTTGTATCAATCGTAATTACTTCTCCTGAAGGAGGTTTCATCTAATGCTCCTAAAAAAAGGTCAACCAACAGGGATATCCTAAAAAACCCCGCCAAGACAACGAAAAACAGGCATTCACTTTAAACAAATTTCACATTATCAAATCAATAGTCAGGGTATTAAACACATGCCATTTGGCGAAATTCGGAACTCTTTGACATCAAAGTTTCATAGCTACCGGAAGCTATCAAACGCCCCTGATCCAAGAGGAAGATGGTGTCACAATTCTTAACGGTGGTCAACCTATGAGCGATTATGATGATTGTCTTCTTTTGACCAAGTTTTTCAACACTCTCCATAAAAACACGTTCGGTTTCATTATCCAGTGCTGCCGTCGCTTCATCCATCACCAAGATCTGCGGTTCATAATAGAGCGCCCTGGCTATACCAATACGTTGGCGCTGTCCTCCTGATAAACGAACTCCATTTTCTCCTACCATAGTGCTCAACCCATCCTTTGCACTTCTGACAAACTCGTCCAGTTGAGCTAACTCAAGAGCCTTCCATACCTTATCCTCGTCAATGGATTCTATGGGTAAACCGAAGGCCACGTTATTCTTCACCGTATCATCCGCGAGATAAATGGATTGAGGGATATAGCCAATTTGCCTTTGCCAAGAAAAGAGGGATTCATGTATATCTTTCCCATCAACCATAATCTTACCTTTGGCAGGCTTTAAGAGGCCTATAATCACATCCACAACCGTGGTTTTCCCCGCTCCCGACGCACCCACCAAACCCACTGTACTATTTTTGGGAATGGACAACAAAATTGAATCCAGTGATAAATTAGGTGCATCCTCATATTGGAAAGAAACATCGACTAGTTCCACCTGGTGTTCGAAAACCATTCTTTCCGCCGACTTCCTCTCACCAACATCTGTTACATATTTTTCACAATCCTTCAAATGGGAGTAGATTTCGTTCAGGCTGGGAATACCAAATCTAATCTGAACAAGATTAACCGTAAAACGATTTATAGTTGGCATAAGGCGAACTGCCGCCACTGCAAACAAAGAAAAAGTGGTCAAAACTGAACTGGGATATTCCCCGAATTGCAGAAGAGCAATCATAACGCCAAGCACCAATACGACTGTTATTGTTTCAACGATAAAACGCACAGAATTACCAATGACTAGCTCTGAGCGCAGGGAATTTGTAAGTCCCCACAGGTAGCTGGAATATGATTTATCAAAAAAATCTTCCTGCCCTAAAATTTTCACTTCCTTAATACTACCCAAACCCTGATGAACCTGCTGAATCGTTTTTCCTTCGCACCGCTTATTGATTTCTCCGAGAGCCGTCAACTTTCTTCTTACCATAAAAAAATAGCCGCCCACTAGAATTCCCTGACCCAAAGTAATCACAATAGCGGAAGCCGGGTCCACCCACACCAAAAGACCGAATATAGCAAGAGTCATCATCACTTCAGTAACACAAACCATCACCGGAGCAAGAACCATGCTGATAACATTTCCCGCAAGGTTTAGGTTTCTGAGCAACTCCGCAGAATTGTGTTTCAAATGGAACCAATAAGGGCTATGCATGTATGATCTGAAAAGCCTGGACTTAATTTGATAATGCTTGCTGAACGAAAACCGGGTCTGCAAATACATTAAGATGAACAAATAAATATTTTTCGCCACATACAAAAAAACGACCCCTACCAGCAACAATATGACAAAATGGACCTGAGATTCCGGCTGTAACCAGTCAAATAAATTTTTAAGAAAAGGACTGTCCTGTAGCGGTTCAGAAGAACTCAATAAAGTG
>JABJCF010000045.1 GCA_018665625.1 Nitrospina sp.
GACGAAAAAATAGAATTTCGACGCGGTAGCGCAGGTGGTGGGAACCAGTTAAGGCAGCCTTACATGAGAAAACTTTTAGGAGACACCTACAAAAATTACCCAGAAGTTGATCATATCCATTTTCATGGATTTTATATCGGGAACTTCCCTTCACTTGAGGAAGATATAATAATTAAATTGTGTGATATTTTAAATTCAGTCGAATAACACATTCCTAATGAATTTTGATAATCAAAAATGGAAATCCCTAACCAAGGATTCAATCCTCGTAAAAAAACCATGGTTTGAGGTTTTTGAAGAAAAAGTTCAGCTTCCAGATGGAAAAGTTGTTCCAGAATACTACCAAATTGAAATGCCGCAGTATACTACTGTCTTTGCTGTGACAGTAGAGCGCAAAATTATGGTTCTCCGTTGTTACCGCCATGCAATTGGAGAAGTCACGCTGACAATGCCGGGGGGCATGATCGAAAAGGGAGAGTCTCCGTTGGAGGGTATTCAACGTGAATTTCTGGAGGAAACTGGGTATGTAGCCAAAGAGTGGAAATCATTGGGGGAGTTCGTAGGAAACTCGACTCGCGGCTGCGGAACTTATCATTTGTTTTTCGTAACTGAAGCATACTCTGTGCAAGAGCCGGATTCCGGAGATCTTGAAGAATTGAAATTACTTTTATGGACACCAGAAGATGTTGAAAAAGCGATTGATGACAAGCAGGTTCGGAGTTTAGGAGTGTTATCTATGCTTTTGTTAGGATTACGATGCCTAAAATAAGTATTTGTGAGACAGATGTGTTAATTCTCTGTGGAGGATTAGGGACTCGATTCAGAGAAGTCGAAAATAATATTCCAAAAGCCTTAGCTCCGATTAATGGAACTCCATTCATTGATTTATTACTCAATGATTTGGTGGACCAAGGATTCAGGCGAATCATATTAGCAACTGGACATCTTAGTTCTAAACTTGAACAATATGTAAAAGGGAGGAAGGATGCAGAATACATCATATCCTTTGAGTCTGAACCTATGGGAACAGGCGGAGCAATAAAACTTGCAGAACGGCATATTAGATCAGATATATTTTTGATTTTAAACGGAGATACCCATATACAACTTGGTTATAGTCACATGATTAACTTTCACTTACAAATGGAATCCGATTTTACAATATGCTTATCTAACATTAATGACAAAAGTGATTTTGGTTCAGTTTGTTTAAATAATAAAAAAAGGATTATATCTTTTAATGAAAAAAAAAATATCAATAATTCATTAGCAAACGCGGGAGTATATTGTGTAAACAAAAAATTATTGAATAACATTGAAAAAAATAATTTTTTTTCTGCAGAAAAATATTTGATTCCAAAGTGGCTTAAAACATATAAAATATTTGGTTATGAAACGAATTTACAATTTTATGATATTGGAACAAAAGACAGATATATTTCTTATATTAATATGCAAAAAAAATAGAGTTATGATGAGAAACATAGTTTTTTTATTTTTAAATGAAGAGAACAATATTCCTGCTTGGTAAGAAGAACTGTTCAAGTAATGAACTCTTTGAAAGACGTGGAATATGAGATGATTTTTGTTAATGATGACTCCAAAGATGAATCATTTAATCCCCTCACAGAGTTTCAAAAAAATTATCTTATTCTCAACAATTAATATGTCTTGAAAATTTGGAGTAGGACCCTGTGTATTAGCTGGACATGAGTATTCTCAAGGAGATTCGGCAGTATATATGGGCTCAGACCTTCAGGACCCGCCGGAACTAATTCCTAAGTTAATGGAGAAATTTCGTAGTGGAGCTGAAATAGTTCATACTACCAGAACAGAGCGAGAAGGAGAATATGTATTTAAAATGTGGATTACAAAACAGGCTTATCGAATCATCAACTCAATATCCGAGGTTGAATTGCCCTCAAATACAGGGGATTTCAAACTGCTTTCAAGAAAGGCAAAAAATTCTATTCTGAATACAAATGAATATGATCCTTACATTCGAGGTTTAGCGGTATGGGTTGGATACAAGCAAGAATTTGTTTATTACAAACGAGAAAAAAGATTCTCTGGCATTACTCACTTTTCAATTTTTGGAAAAGGGCCTTTTAATGAATTTATTCGAGGGCTGACTGCTTACTCAGCTGTCCCTTTATATTTAGCGCTAATTATCGGATTTATTACAGTCCTTTTTTCAATGGGGCTTATCATATACTCCTTATTAATCAAGTTAATCGGTATTTCTGCTCCAGGAGCATCCGGAATACTAATTACGATGGCTTTTTTTAA
>JABJCF010000607.1 GCA_018665625.1 Nitrospina sp.
ATTTCATGATCATCAAGTTGAGATAGACACTGGCCGCGTGGCAATTCTTGATATTGACGATCCTAAAAAAGTGAAGGCTCTTGCTGAGGCTGCGGGTAAAACCGATGGCGTAATCTTTCATCTGTGGGGAAAAGATCAAGTCGTTCCAGATGGAACGGTGACTACCCCTACCTCTCTTGGTCACGTTTTTAGAACAAAATAGTCAAACAGGGAGAGTGTTTATACGCTCTCCCTGTGTTCTTTATTTGCGTATTGTTGTCGAGGAGCTTGGTTACGATGGGAAGCAAAATGAGGTCTTTGGGATTTTTTTTATTGTGTATGGGGCTTTGGCCTTGGGGAAGCGAAGCGGCTGACCCTGAAGTTCTGAAACCACGTGTGCCTCCCGCTCAAATAGAAGAAGCTAGGTCTTGGAACAATCCATTTCCTGCAACACCGGATAATATTCAAAAAGGGAAAACGATTTTTCACGGGAAGGCGTATTGTATGACTTGCCATGGAAAAGACGGAAAAGGACTGGGGGATATCCCAGGGCTAACAGGGAAGCTCCCCCGGAATTTCACGGATAATGATTGGCAAGCTGGCCGTAAGGATGGTGAACTTTTATGGATATTGAAAAATGGAAGTTCTGGAACAGCCATGGTTTCTTTTATCCCTCAAGTCTTAACTGAGGATGAAGCTTGGCACGTCATTTTATATGTAAGATCATTTGGGAAATAAACATTCCAAGCGACTGCCTTCTTTCCTCTCCCTCCCCATACAGACCCAAAGTTTTCAATAATAAATAATTAGTTGGTTGAAAATTGCAGGAAAGTAAAAAAACAGGATCAAACAGATTGCTCGTCGAGCTTGGTTCACACCCTCTACTTGATCCACTTATGTTTGCATGAGTAATGAGCTAATTACTTTTTGCGACAGATTTCTTTTTCGTTTTTTTAGCTGCGGAAACATTGAAATTTGATTCAAATTTATCCCAGTATTTTCGGCTCAATTGCCGGCTGTTAATTATTTTTTTCAGCTTATTGTTACTATCGAGTACGCGGACTTCATAAAACATAGGGCACCTCCTGCTAAAGTTTCAAATATATGCTTATCAGACTAGAGTACGCGGATTAAATTAATGTTAATCTGGCATTAAGTATTTTTAATGTAAGGTCTATTATTTCAATGCGACAACGTTCAGTTGGCTTTAAAATTCATTTGCTTTACATCCGGCCCTTTTTCGGGAATATTTATAAAAATATGAACTTTTTGAGGGTTTCTTATATGATAAGGGAAGTAATGGGTTGCTTTAATTTTGACAGGAGAAAATGCAATGAGTGAAGGAGCTAATAAAAGTTATCATTTTAACTCGAACATGCGTACCAATTCGGGTTCGAAATCCACCATGTCAAACAATGAAGACCGTTATCTTCGAGCCTTGGAAATTCAGGAGCGCAAGCAAGCCATTATTGATGAGGAGCTAGAAAAGCAAAGGATCATCGACGAAGCAGAAAAAGCCGTTGCGGAAGAAAAAGCCCGACAAGAGGCAGAGACTAAGGCAGCCCAGGCGGCAGAAAAAGCTGCCAATGCATCGGTTGCTGTTATCGAAGAAGAAGCACCTGCAGCCGAAGAATCTACCCCTGCTGTTGCCCCAGCGGCGAAACCCGCTCCCTCTGGCAATTTTGTTCCAGGTCCTAAACCTAGAAATGATTTCACCTCTGACGAAAAAGCCGCAATGTTGAAAAGAGCCAGAGCTCACGCCGCCGTAGTCGCAAAACGAAAAAGTTAAAGCAGACCCACTTCATTTTTTTCTGCAACTCAATGCCATCAGAGAATATCCAATACCTGTTCTGGAGGACGGCCTAAAGCGGCTTTGCCATTGGCAACCGCGATGGGGCGCTCAATAAGGATAGGGTGCTTGACCATAAAGCCAATTAAGTCTTCATCGGATAAGGAAGAGTTTGCCAGACCTAACTCTTTATACTCATCTTCTTTTTTCCTCATCAGGTCGCGAGGAGCGATACCCAACTGCGATAAAATTTCTTTCAATTTTTCTACCGTCGGAGGATTTTTAAGATATTCAATAATGGTAGGCGTGATGTTTTTCTCTCTAAGTAATTCCAGAGTCTGACGCGATTTGCTGCATTTTGGGTTGTGATAAATGGTTGGGGACATAATTTTTTAAGTGAATAAGTACCTAGTAAAGGCTCAGTATAATACGATTTGGTTGATTTAATCAGGTCTGTTATGTGATTAGACGGTGTCCATCATCTTGGAGTAAATGTTCGGAATCTGGATGAAGCAGAGAAATTAAACATCGACACCTTAGGTTTCCATCTAATGGGACGGCGTAGACCGGAAGCGTCACATAACGCTCCTTAAAATTTATATCTGGATATGCGTCCATCGATCAATTGATGAGCGAGGCTATGTATATATCGGGTTCGACTCGAACAGAATTTTTTTCTGGAATTATTGAAGAATTATGAAAGAACAACATTAGGTTTCGTAGTCTCCTTATTTTAGGAAAAGATTAATAACGTTTCCTAGCCATCTTACCCCCCCCTAATCAACAGGTTTTTGATCCAAATCCTAACACAGCA
>JABJCF010000046.1 GCA_018665625.1 Nitrospina sp.
GCCTTCGTTTGCGTATTTATCCAACAGGGCGTTTAATACTGCCCGGGCTTGCTCCCCATATTTGGTAAAGTAATTGCGTTTTTTAACATTGTTAGCGCGGTCCTTTCGTGTGAGCGGTGGCTGATCAAAAGCGATATGACAAATGAGGTCGAAGTCACCATATTCTCTACCAACTTCCTCTGCGAGATTACCCAATAGAATGCCGTATTCTTCTAATTCGTCAATAATAGCCTGTTTTTTCTTCGCACTATTCCAACGCCGTATAAATTCATCCAGCGACTCAAATTCCGACTTTATTTGCTTGCGGCTAAAATCTTTATAGGATTCTGTTATCAAATTGCCATCAGGGCCAAGATACTCAATACGCTCAGCAATGATTTTTGCCTGGACACCGCTTACTAAAATTTTCTTCCCGCCCTCATCACCTTCATCTTCGCCTTCGCCACCCCCAGGGCCGTCTGGAGGATCTGGAGGAACTGGTTCATCGCCGTTTTCAGGCTCATAAATAACCACGGGCTCACCATCAAAATCAGGATCATGGAATGCCTCTGTAGCTTTTTTGAAGTCCATGATCGTGAAGAAGTATTTGTTGTTCTCTTCGTCTATACGGGTGCCACGCCCAATAATCTGCTTGAAGCTTGTCAGTGATTTTATATTTTTATCAAGCACGATGAGTTTGCAAGTTACGGCATCGACCCCGGTTGTTAATAGCTCTGATGTGGTAGCGATAACCGGGAATTTGTTTTCTGGATCAATAAAGTTATCAAGCTCAGCTTTTCCCTCGATGCTGTCACCAGTGATACGCATAACATATTTAGGGTTGTCCAATGCAATCTGCCCCGCCGCATTGACAATAGCTTTTCGCATACGCTCGGCATGGTCGATATTTTCACAAAAGATGATCGTTTTTGCATATGGGTCTGTAGCATTCAGGAGCTGCATGATGCGATTGGCAACGAGCTTTGTTCGCTGGTTAAGTACAAGGATACGATCCATATCCGCTTGGTTATAGGTTCGCTGTTCAATCTCTTCTCCGAGATCATCTTTCATTCCCGGAGGAGGAGTCCAGCCGTGAATATCCTTGTCTATATCAATGCGAACAACCTTATAAGGCGCGAGGAAGCCGTCCTCAATGCCTTGCTTGAGGCTATAGGTATAAACAGGTTCGCCAAAATAGGTGGTGTTAGAAATGTATTTCGTTTCTTTTGGTGTCGCGGTAAGACCAATATGAATAGCACCTGAAAAATAATCAAGGATTTCGCGCCAAGCGGAATCTTCTGCGGCGCTCCCTCGGTGGCACTCATCTATAACGATTAGATCAAAGAAATCAGGAGAGACATTTTTAAAAATTTTATCTTCTTCATCTGGGCCAGTAAGGGCTTGATATAGGCCGAGATGAATTTCGTACGATGGATCAATCTTTCTCTTCTTAATTTTGGTCATTACCGAACCAAACGGCTTAAAGTCGTTTACTAAGGTTTGGTCTGCCAAAATGTTGCGATCTACCAGAAACAATACGCGCTTGACGGCTTTCGCCTTCCATAGCCTCCAAATAATTTGAAATGTGGTGTATGTTTTTCCTGTTCCAGTTGCCATTGCCAATAAAACCCGCCTCTTATCACTTGCAACAGCTTCGATAACTCGATTGATCGCTTCAATTTGGTAGTAACGGGGCTCTTTCCCTGAGGCATCTAAATGGTACGGCTGGGCTACAAGACCTTCACCCTTGTCTTTAATACCTCGAAAAATCTTATATCGTTTCCACAGCTCTGCAGGTGGTGGGAAAGATTCAAGAGGAATCTCTGTTTCAATATCTTCACCCGCAGTCGGCTTCTTATTATGAGAAGCAAAAGCATCTCCGTTGGAGCTAAATACACTGGGAACCTTTAAAATTTCAGCGTAACCGAGAGCCTGTTGCATGCCATGACTGGCTTCATGGTTGTTATCCTTTGCTTCAACAACAGCTATGGGAATACCCGGCTCCTGCGAAAGTACATAGTCGGCAAATTTTTTCTTCTTCTTATTGCGCGAGGACATATTGCCTCTGACCACAATAGGCCCCGGAGTTAAAGTAACTTCGCGCCTGATTTGCTTCATTTGATCCCAGCCCGCATCTTTGATTGCTGGTGTAATGAAAAGATCGCAGATATCTATTTCGCTAAGCTCTTTTTTTTCTTTGCTGTCCATAAACCGTTCAACCAATAAAGGCTATCTGAAGGTTTTGCTTATAATTGGACGGGATTGTACCAAAATGATTGCAGCTCTGTATGGATAAAACCCTGTGGTGTATTACTGCTAGCTAATTTGGTTGCGATTTGATGAGAGTTATTTGACTTACCTTCTTCTTTTAGGTTGGATTTTGGTTTTAATTTCTTCTGCTAATTTTTGTGACTTTTTCATCATTTGCCACATTTCTTCTAAGTTTTTCCAGTGGGTTTTCATTACCTCGACCCCAACTATTTTTTCAAAATCTATTGGCTTTATATTTTTCCATCTCTCAAAAGTTTCGAGACATTTAATTTTCTGATTGAGCTCCTTAACATTTCTACTTTTTGGGGAGCGCGGAGCTTCAGAAAGAATCCACTCCCTCCATTCCCTATTACCTTTGGATTGATTGCATTTCCCACAAGACGGAACCAAATTATAGATTTCTGAAATAAACCCTGTTGGTCGCTTATCTTTAACAAGGGGCCTAAAGTGATCCCATTCGCTTGACTTATCTCCACAATAGGCACACTTGAGATCATCTGGTTCAAGCTTTAAAATCTCTAACACCCGAATAATTTCTTCTTCTTTAGGGGGAATTACTGGAATGAAAGAATTGATAAAGGAGTTTGTGATGGTTGAGGTTCTTCCTGTAATATTTACAGGTTTAGGCATCTTAAAAATTGATTTTATATCCATTCTGCCCTCAAACTTTGCCGAATCTTAATAGGTCTTAAAAAGTAAATAAAGGAAACGCATTTTACCAAATTGAAAACTTTTTGGGCGTTTGATATTTGGAGACAAGTAGGGGTAAAAACATGCCCAAGAGTATGCATATAGTATGCAAATATAAAAATGGCCCACAGCGGTTAAGCCATAGACCATTGTTTTTATTGGTGCCCCCGAGGCGATTCGAACGCCTGACCTACGGATTAGGAATCCGTTGCTCTATCCTGCTGAGCTACGGGGGCTTAACAAATTCTCTGGAAGGGTCTCCTAATCAAGTCAGAAATTGTTGTTTTATGATCATTTTGTATTGTGGCTTACTTCTTTAAAAGAAGTCAACATAAGAAGATTCAGGGTCAGGATCAGGCCAGTGTTTTATTACTGCTTCATAAATTCTCTGAACCCATTTATCATCTTTGAAAGCTTCAACACATGCATAACTATTACCAGCACAATTGGTTTCAAGTCTAAATAGTAATCCATCAATATTAGTATTACCTACTTCTTTAGAAAGAAAAAAATACCATCTTTAGTAACTCTAAATTGTGTATCTTTACTATCATCTTTTGAAGCAATTAATTTCCGTGTTAAAGAATCGTTTAAAGAAACTTGGTCCATCCTTAAGTACCGAAGAACATGCACATCGGCGTAGCCTATAAAAGCTAGACAAAAAATGTTAGGGTACGTTGTTATTTAAAATTATTAGGAGGTAAAGATGGGTTTAGGTATGTCCGTTATCCAAAATGCATTGGAGTTACATCAACAAGGGATTTTTTCTAACGTAAATAAAGTTGTGGAAGTGGGGGCTCAAGAACTTTATATAGAAATGGCTGATTTTGAAGAAATGATCGATATGGCAGCCTTGTCTAACTATAAGAGAGATAATTTCCCCAACTTAGGCAACTGGCCTAAAAGACCCCGCTGTTCTTCCAAATACTTTTTCCAATTATTGGGAATAGAAGAATACTATAGTTTAGATTTAAGTAAAGAACAGGGCAGCATATCGCATGATTATAATCTTCCGTTTGAAGACAAAGCTCTATGGTCACAATTCGACCTTGTAACCGACTATGGAGCTTGTGAACATGCATTCAATGTTGGGGAAGCTTATCGTACGATGCATAGACTATGCAAGCCTGGGGGATTAATTATCATTTGCCAATCATTATGGAAAGGAAATGGATATTTTCTTTACGACAACGATTTTTTTGAGGGGATTGCTGCAGCAAACAATTATAAGATATTGTATTCCTCGTATATTGTATTAACAGACACTAAAACAAAGAACGGAAGCCCCTTACAATTTCATATACCGGTTAACAAAGATCTTTTAGATACTATTGATCTGAATAAAGTTGCAGGCATTGCCGTTTACGCTGTGTTTCAAAAACAAGAAGATGCTGATTTTCAATACCCATATCAAGGTCATTACTTATCACAAAAACAAGGAAATTTAGGTTTCAATCGTTTATTTTACAGAGACCCTCCATCGTATTCTTACATTCCTATGTCTGGAAAAACAAGTGATGTCACCGGGAAATTCCTATTAAAATTACTGTTCCAAAAGATAAAAATCAGAATTTATTTATTATTTTCAAAAATAATTGATAGGAGGTAATTATGGAA
>JABJCF010000429.1 GCA_018665625.1 Nitrospina sp.
AAATTAATAGTCGCAGAATGCGGGGGATTGATGTATCTAGGCAAAAGTATAAAGGATGAAGAGGGTAATTCCCATAAAATGGCAGGTGTTTATAATTTTTCTACTACAATAAAAAATAAAAAATTGACCCTCAGTTATAGAGAGTTGAAGGCCTCAAAGAGTATTGAATTGGCAAAAAATTTGAAAGGCCATGAATTTCATTATTCCGACTTTGATAAGAATTTGGAAAAACCTCTCTGGAAAGAAGGAAATACAGGCAAATCTTTCAATAAAGCGGATGGATTCAGAAACTTGAACAGTTTTGCATTTTATACTCATATATACTGGGGAGAAAATCAGGCTTGGCTAAAGTTTTTGTTAAAAATTATTGAACAACAAAAGTTGATGAAAAAATAATGAGAAAATCATCGGGAGCAGATCCAAGAAAACGAAAAGGCCTGATTATTGTCCATACAGGTGAAGGTAAGGGTAAGTCGACTGCTGCATTTGGTCTGGCTATGCGAGCTGCTGGCAATAAAATGAATGTGTTTATTTTGCAATTTATGAAAGGTCAATGGAAAGCTGGAGAAAGAAAATCCATTGACAAGCTTGCACCTTATATAGAAATTGTTCCAATGGGTGATGGATTCACCTGGGATACCGAAAATATCGAACAGGATAAGGCAACAGCGCGAAAAGCTTTTGAGATAGTCAAAGAGAAACTAAATAGCGGTAAATACCAAATGGTAATTTTTGAAGAAATAAATTATGTCTTGGACTATAAGTTTCTTCCAGAAGATGAAGTGTTGGAGACGATAAAAAATAAACCAGAAATGACTCATGTTGTCTGCACGGGCCGGAATGCCTCAGAAAAACTAATTGAAATGGCAGATCTTGTTACTGAAATGAAAATGATAAAACATCCCTTTAAAGAACAGGGTATCCCTGCACAAAAGGGTATAGAATTTTAGTGGGCCTATGCTTTGAGCTTTTTATCCGCAGTCGGTTTTTTGACAATTCTACCTGTACCTGCATCGGCAAGAACATTCGATGAGAAGCAGGTAGTTTATTTCCCTTTGGTGGGGCTCCTCATTGGTGGAATGCTTTGGACGGTGGACTGGACTCTTTCACGCTTTGCCTATAATGAGATCAGAATTATTGGAGATGTTTTATTCCTTGCCATTATAACTGGAGCCTTTCATCTTGACGGGTTAGCGGATACCGCAGACGGTTTTTTTTCGCATCGCCCCAGAGAACGGATTCTGGAGATAATGAAAGACTCTCGGATTGGTGTAATGGGTGTTCTGGCTTTAGTTTTTTGCCTGTTGTTGAAAATTGCGGGAATTTCTGGGGTTCAATACCCGGCTTCTTCATTGTGGCTCATAATAATACCGGCACTTTCAAGATCTGCGCAGGTTTTGGGGTTAACTTTTATGGAGCATGTTAATTCCCAAAAAGCTTTAGCTAATAAATTTTATCAAAAGGGCAGTTGGTCTACACTGTTGTTTATTCCTGTACCATTAGCCATGGTTTTTTACATGGATTTGTTTTTGGGTGTTATTGGATTGGTTTTATTCTTTTTACTCATCTTCGGATTGTTTTATTTTTGCAAAAAAATGATCGGGGGAGTGACCGGAGACACCTTGGGGGCAACCACAGAAGTGGTAGAGGCTTGCTTTTTTATTTTTGCGGGTATAACAAGTTCCTTATTATAGTTTTGCAGTATATTTAAATTTACTTGAGAAAGTTCTATGTCTAATAAAACAACCTTGGTTACCGGAGGCAGTCGTAGTGGGAAAAGTCGGCATGCCTTGGAAATGTCTCAGAAATATAATAAAAAATACTTTCTAGCCACTGCCGAGCCTCTTGATGAAGAAATGCAGGAAAGAATTAACAGGCATCAGGCCGAAAGAGGACAGGACTGGGTCACCCTTGAAGAATCTTTGAATGTGACCGAGATCCTTGAAAAAAATACGAACCAATATGACGTTCTGATTTTAGATTGTGTAACCCTTTGGTTGAGTAACTTGATAATGAAGGGAGCCAACCGTGAAGCAATTTTATCAAAGTTGCACAACTTCATAGAGGAGTGTAAAAAATCTCAGGGCCATATTATTGTTATCACAAACGAGTTAGGGTCGGGAATTATCCCAATGGAAGCTTCTGTACGTGCATTCAGGGATGTGGCTGGAGAGGCAAACCAGATTCTTGCATCGGAATTTGATGAAGTGATCAATATGGTTTCAGGCATTCCCGTTGTCATCAAAAGTGTCGATTCTACCAACAACGACAAACTAAAACCTGAGAGTTCAGATCATGCGTTTTCATCGCAAAAAAAGCAGGGATTATACGAAGCCATCTATAAACGTCGTGATATTCGACACTTCAATTCCAAGAAAATTGATCCCGCTACGTTGGGGCGAGTGTTAGACGCAGCGCATCATGCTGGGTCGGTGGGCTATATGCAACCCTGGAACTTTGTGATTATAGACGATCCTCAAATCAAAAATAAAGTGGCAGAAAATTTTAAAAAGGCCAATGAGCAAGCTGCGCAAAAATTCAGTAATGAGCGTAAGGACCTATATAACTCTTTAAAGCTAGAGGGGATTGAGGATGCAGCAATAAATATCTGCGTAACTTGTGACCGAAACCGCTTTGGTCCAAATGTACTGGGAAGAAATACCGTTATCGATACGGATATTTTCAGTACTTGTTGCGCTGTTCAGAATTTATGGTTGGCGGCTCGTGCTGAAGGTTTGGCCGTAGGTTGGGTAAGTATTCTGTCCTATGACCAACTTAAAGACGACTTGGACATCCCCGACCATGTCCAGCCCGTGGCCTATTTATGTATTGGGCATACGGAGGCATTTTATAAAAAACCTATGCTTGAAACGAAAGGCTGGGCAAAACGTCTACCTGTAGAAAAGCTTATTTCCTATAACAAATGGGAGGGGCAGCCAGAAGATTTTAAAGTCCTATTTGAAGAATATCTCCCTGAATAAAATCCAAAAATATTTATGATTAAAAAAAGTAAGCCATCGTCCCTTAATTTATATCCCGAGCATGGAGGCGACCCTAAGGCGACAGCAAAAGCTGCGGGTATCGACTCAGAAAGAATTATTGACTTCAGCGCTAGTATTAATCCTCTGGGGCCCCCAGGTTGTGTAGCTCAATTATTGTTAGAAACACCCCATCTGATAAATGAATATCCCGATCCGCATTGCTCTTTAATTTTAAAACGTATATCCGAAACGACAGGAATTCCTCAAGACTGGATTAAGGTAAGCAATGGCTCTACAGAATTAATATACCTTCTACCGCAATTGCTACTTAAAGGGCAGGAGGTGGCGATTATCAATCCGTGTTTTTCCGAATATGAAAAATCATTTACGGCATTCGGTTTTGTCTCTCATTCAATAACATTAACTGCTACCAATGATTTCCAAACTAATGTCTCTCAGCTTTTTCCCGAGTTGGATATTATCAAACAGCTTGGGGCCGTTGTAATAGGTCACCCGGCCAGCCCTACCGGAAAGCTATATAGTGAATTTCTTCCCCAATTGCAGGATTATTGTGAAAAAAGGAATGTCATTTTAATTGTTGATGAAGCTTTTATTGATTTTTCTTCTACCGATAACTCAGCCTGGAATTTATTGGAAAGAAATTCAAACTTGATTCTGGTTCGATCATTGACTAAATTTTATTCCATTCCAGGACTTCGATTGGGTTATGGGGTATTGCATCCAGATAAACTTCTGCAAATAGCTAGCTTTCAATATCCCTGGTCGGTGAACGGTCTAGCTCAGGCAGTTGGAGTTGAGGTTTTATTAGACAAAACCTTTCAAGAGAAAACTCGACACTGGATAGCTAGCGAAAATGAATTTATGTTCAAAGCATTAAGCCCAGTATCTGAGATAGAAGTTTTCTCTTCTGATGTGAATTTTTTCTTGTTCAGGGTTCGTGACGATAATGCATCTGTTTCACATGATTTATATCAACATCTTTTATCTCATTTTCTTCTTATAAGGAATTGTGGGAATTTTAGGGGACTTGATGATAGCTTTTTTCGGGTTTCGTTAAGAGAGCGAAGCGAGAACCAAAAATTAGTGGATGCAATATCTGAGTTTTTCTTGTCCTGAAAGAGGGGCGTGTAGAAAATGAACTTGGCTGTTTAAAGCGCCTTCCTTTGTGGTCCAATTCTAGCTGGTTAGAATTGAAAACTTCTTAAAATTGCGGTATCACCTGTACCGCAATAAAAATGCCAACGATGATCATCAATGCAATGATGACGATAAGTTCGGTTTTATATCTTTTGGCGTTGGGAATTTCGGGTTCTTCTGGCATTTTAAAACCTGATATTATTTTGAAGTGTTGCTTAATATCTCTTCTTAAAAATTAACCTATCATAAATCGGAACTTTATAAAGATGCAAAATATAGACTTTGTATATTTTGATGTTTGGCGAAAAGATTTAAGTCGTATTTTAGAGGGATTCCAAGCCTGGCGATTCAATACCCGATTCTATTTTTTTAAAGTTTTTATATTTTTTGTGATTTTAAACGACTTGGCTTATTGGTTTGCAATGGCCACAGCCTTCCCTGAAATGCTTTCAGGAGATGACTTGGTACATTATTCAAAAATACAGGTGCCCGTTGCGATTTTAGGAGCTTTGTTTGATAGCTTGTCTTTGTATATAACCCTTTTGGTTGTTCGCAGTGCTCTGAACTCCCGGTCTAATTTCAGTTATATTTCCCACCTTAGTGTTGATGTTTTAATCGCAATTGCTGCAACTTTTTGGGTTTTATTTGTTTTTTCGATTTCCGCCTGGATCGTTAGCTTTGTGCCGACAGAAGAAATTATAGTAAGAAAGGAAGTGGTGGTTAAGAAACAAACTTTGTCAGACAGGGGTAAGCTTTATGAAGGTCGCGTTTCTGCTGCAATTAAAAATCCCACAGGGGAAGATGAGATGAAGAATATCTATTTTGGAATTGTGATGGGCTTTTCTGCAATAATTCCAACGGCAGTGCATATTTCTTGTGCTTTTTTTTCTCTACGTTTATTTTTATATCGAGAAAAGACATAGATTAAGGGTTTGTTGATCTCGGAATGCATATTTGAGAGAAGCCAAGTGCCAGAATAATGACACTTCAAAAATCTCTAAATCCACCCTTATTATCCTTCACCATTGATAAGCCAAAACGCTCTAAGCTACCATAAAATATACTGCTGTGGATATGGATGAACCGACTATACCTGCTGTGATGAACCGAAAAAAGACTTCTAGTACCATGACAAACTGATACGCCCCTAGATTTGTAGACACCTTGTAAGGTAAAAATGAATTACACAACAAGGAGTTTATGATGACAAAAGGGATACGTTATACAGTAGAGTTTAAGAAGGATGCTGTGTCTCAGGTTACGGATCGGGGTT
>JABJCF010000430.1 GCA_018665625.1 Nitrospina sp.
CAACAATCCCCAAGAATGCTCTCAACAGTTTGCCCCAAATCATTTCGCATCATAATGGGGAAAATAAACTGAGAAATGTATGATTTTAAATCGGGAAGGATGATGGGAATTCCATCAATTATAGGGTACTCGCTCTGGCATCCCTCATCAGAACAAACTAAAACCCCTTCAAAAACGTCGCCTTTTGTTTCGCGATTTACTGTTCTTAAGCTTAATAAGCTTTCTTTTGAAGAATTACCTAAGCAAAAAGGACAGATTGGTTTTAAAGTTTCAAAATGCCGTAATTTCAAGGAACTAACCGTTGATTATAACTGTTGGACAACCTGGAGGTAGAATTTTCCCGGTCGGGCCTGGTATTGGAGCCACACAACTTGCATGGGCAGTCAAATCGTCAACTCGTGCAGCTGGAGGACCGCCAACCATTACGGTACTTGATCCTTTTACGACTATTCCAGGTCCACCAGGTACACAACCAGCTAAAATACATGGCATGGTGTTACTCCCTACATTTGCCGCAGGCAAATTTCCAATAAGCACAGTAGGCGCTCCCGATATTATCAGCAAAGGCATTGCTGGATGTGGCACGGGTGTTGGACTAGGTGCTGGTGGATGAATGGGAGCATGACAATGGGGAGCGTCTTGTTTTACTAGATCGGTCATTCGGGCCGCTGCAGGCATAGCTTTCCTCTTCCTAATTTAAATAGATAAGTTTACCCACCACTTTCACGTTCTCAGTGGATCGAATGTCCATTTGCTTTTCAGAATCAATTTTCAATTTGCCTCCACTTTCAAACGAAGCGTCTTCGTCGGCTTTGATTTCGACTTTCTTTGCCCTTAAAGAAATATTTTCCGAAGCTTTTAAATTTAAACTACCGCACTCCAAAGATAACGTGGGCCCATCTTTAGTTAATCTAACTTTAAGCTCTAATTTCCCATCTGGAGAAAAAACTTCTAATTCTTCTTCGCCATTTATCTTCACAGAAATAGACCGGCCAGAAGGTAATTTTATCTCCTTATCGTCATTTTGAAGTCTATTAGATGAGTCTGTAATATCCTTCTTTTTTAAAGGAACGTTTTTAGACATATTATTTTCTCAAGTTTCAAATTAAAAAAACCTTAACAAACTTACAAGTTAAACTTTAATATTTTAACTTCATTCAATCATCCTAAAGCAGCGCATTCTTTAATGCTATTAATAGCTAATTTTTGGGTTTCATAATTCAATAAGTTGCCATACTGTCTTAAGTAGTTTTTTTCTCTAGCCTCAGTAAATCTTCCGTAATATTCAGCAATATCTTCTTGCGTTAAATCAGGTAAATTCAAAATCGATTGCCTATGATTTGCCGGTAGATCCAGATAATTTTTCGGCAAATATCCCTTATCCAAACATAATCTAAGCAAAGCGGTTCCTGGAAACGGATAAAAAACGCTATAGGAAAAATCGTCCGGCTCTAACTCTTTAATAAAACCTAGTGTCATGTCTATATCTTGTTTAGTTTCTCCAGGCACACCCAACATAAAATTAGCTATAATACGAATACCAAAGTGCTTAGACCAATTAAAAACCTCTAAAAAACGCTCATTGGTTACAGGGCGATTCATAATATTTTTCCGAACCCGGTAGCTGCCACTTTCCACTCCATAAACAATAAACTGACAACCAGCAGCCGCTAATTCTTCTATCATCTCTAGGGTCATGGTTTCGACTCTCGCGTTAAGAGAAAAACCAACGCCTATTGTCTCTTTAAATTGACGACAAAATTTTCGAACCCATTTTCTATCTATAGTAAATGTATCGTCTTCAAAAATGACAAAATTCAGCGATCCATTTTTCTTGATATCAACAAGCTCGTCTATAACATTTTGACAAGAGCGTCTTCTTCCATATTCATTGCCATCGTAAAGTTCTAAAGTGCTTGCCGCAGCGCAATAGGAACATGGAAACGGGCAACCTCTTTGGGTACAAATATGAACAACGCCTTCTTGCTCATCCAACAAGTCGC